>NZ_JBFBBQ010000177.1:0-5878 GCF_040682775.1 Amycolatopsis sp. NPDC051106
ATGACCCGGCTGCGCCAGCCGGAGCGGCTGGTGCTGGACACACTGGTGGACGCGGGAGTTGAATGAGTCATTCAAGGCAACGCGACCCGACCTCCGCGGGCAGCCGGTCGGCGAAGGGCGACTTCGCCGGCGTCGCGGGCCGGTCCGGACGTCATGAACGAGTCGTTCATGACCTGCCTGCCGACCGAATCACCGCTCCGGGAACCCTCTCCGGCCGTGCCGCGAATGACTCGTGGAACCTCGACGGCCGCCCGGCGTCTGTGGAGGTGATCGTTTCTCTTCGACGAAAGGGTTCTTCGTGCGTCGTTTTCCTGGGGGAGGCATCGTGCGCGGCGTGGTCGTCGCGCTCGGCGTCTCGATGGCCGTCGTGGCCGGACCGGCCGTGGCTTCGGCCTCCGTCGACAGCGTTCCGGCACCGAAACTGAACTGGACCGGCTGCGAGGACGGCTTCCAATGCTCCACCGCCGAGGTGCCGCTGGACTACGACCGGCCGTCCGGCGCGAAGATCGACCTCGCGCTGATCAAGCTGCCGGCCACCGATCCCACGCACAAGATCGGCACGCTCTTCGTGAACTTCGGCGGCCCGGGCGCGTCCGGCCTGCAACGGCTGCGGGAGCGCGGGAAGTGGCCGTGGCTGTTCTCCGACCAGCTGCGCGCGCGGTTCGACGTCGTGTCGTGGGATCCGCGCGGGATCGCGAACAGCACCGCCGTCCGGTGCTTCGGCTCGCTGGCCGAGCAGGAGTCGTTCTTCGGCTCCTTCCCGGAAATGCCCGGTGACCCGAGCGGCAACGCGGCCTTCTACGCCAAGTCGAAGGAGCTCGCCGATCGCTGCGCGGCGAACGCCGGCCCGATCCTCGACCACGTTTCGACGGCCGACACCGCGCGGGACCTCGAGCTGCTGCGCCGCGCGGTCGGCGACGCGAAGCTGACCTACCACGGCATTTCCTACGGGACCCAGCTCGGGGCCACGTACGCGAACCTGTTCCCGAACCGCATCCGTGCCATGGTGTTCGACGGCACCATGGACTTCGCAGGCAACGCGACCGGCCACGACGGCAGCGGCAAGAGCGTCCCGCTGGACACCCGGCAGGACGTCGCCACCGGCATTGCGCAGACGTTCGACCAGTTCCTGCGCCTGTGCACGGAAGCCGGGCCGAAGTGCGCGTTCTCCTCGGGCGACCCGAAGGCGAAGTGGGCCGCGATCACCGCGCGGGCCAAGCGGGCGCCGATCACCGCCGACGGCGAAACGTGGACGTACTCCGGGATCATCAACGCGGCGGCGGACCTGTCCGACTCGCGGGGCTGGCCGGACATCGCTTCGCTGTTGCAGCGCCTGTACGACGCGAAGGACACGGCGACCGCGCGGGTGGCCAAGGCGGGCGAGCCGTACACGTCCAACCGCACCGAAGCCTTCAACGCGATCCAGTGCGGTGACAGCGATGTGCCGACGGATCCGGCGGTCTACAGCCGGTACGCGGAGTCCGAGGACCAGCGGGTCCCGTACTTCGGCCGGATCGCGGTGCTGGACATGATGAGCTGCGCGTTCTGGAAGGGGCAGGCGGCGGACCGGTACACCGGCCCGTGGAACCGCCCGACGTCGGCGGAGATCCTGGTGCTGAACAACCGCTACGACCCGTCGACGCCGCTGGCCGGGGCCCGCGACGGCGCCGCGGAACTGGCGCGCGCCCGGGTGTTCGTGACCGAGGGGTACGGGCACTCGTCGATGTACGTGCCCAGCACGTGCACCGAGCAGGTGAAGCGGGACTACCTGATCTCCGGGGCGTTCCCGGCCGCGGGCAAGACCTGTTCGATCGACGCGAGCCCGTTCGCGGGCTGAACCGGGGCGGGCCTCGCCGGGAGTTCCGGCGAGGCCCGCACGCTCAGCCGGCCAGCTCGACGAGCTGTTTCGCGGCCACCATCGCGCCGTCGGGCCGGATTTCGCCGGCCACGGCCTTGGCCCGCTCTTCCGAAGCGAGCGCCGTGGCCAGCGCGGCGGACAGGGATTCGACGGTCGGCGACGGGTCGAGGTGGGCCGCGCCGATGCCCAGCTCGGCCACCCGCGCGGCCCAGTGCGGCTGGTCCGCGATCCGGGGGACCACCACCTGGGGCGCGCCGGCCCGGGCCGCCGTCGTCGTGGTGCCCGCACCGCCGTGGTGCACGACGGCCGCCACCCGGCGGAACAGCGCCTGCTGGTTGACCTCGCCGACGGCGAAGCAGTCGGCGGCGTCGTCGATCGGGGACAGGCCGGCCCAGCCGCGAGCGAGGACGACCCGGCGGCCGCGCGCGCGGGCAGCCTCGATCGCGGTCCGCGCGATGCCCTCCGGCGCGTACGCGGCCATGCTGCCGAAGCCGACGTACACCGGCGGCTCGCCGTCGTCGAGGAACTCTTCGAGCCCGTCCGGCAGGGGCCGGTCGTCGGGCATGATCCACGCCCCCGTCTGCACGATGTCGAGGTCGGTCTTGCCCTCCGACGGGCACAGCAGCGGGTCCGCGGCCAGCCACGGCCGCTCGGTGAAGACGTAGTCGCGGACGTTGTCCACCGGCGGCAGGCCGAGCGCCACACGGTGCTTTCGCACGGCCGGGCCGTACAGGGCGTCGACGCGCTCGGCGTCCTGCTGCCACAGCACCCGGTTGTCGGTCTCGTCCGGCGAGGACGGCGTGCCCGGCCGCGCCCCCGGCGGGAAGTGCCGCGACGGCAGCCCCAGCAGGTGGAAGCACGCGAACACGTACGGCAGGCCCAGGTGGTCGGCCACGTCCCGCGCGCCGGCCGGCATCAGGCCCGTCGCCAGCAGCGCGTCACACCCTTCGGCCGCCGCCGTGAGCGTCTCGAACCGCGCGTCGACCAGCTGCGGCGCGAGCTTGAACGCGTCCTCGGCCGTCGGCGGCTTCGGATTGGCGACGATCGAGTGGACCGTCGGGCCCAGCGGCACCAGCGGCACGTCCGCCCGCGCCAGCAGCCGGCCGAAGTCGTCGTCCGGCGGTGCGCACACGACCGCGTCCGCGCCCAGCTCCCGCAGGGCCACCGCGAGCCCGGCCAGCGGCTCGACGTCCCCTCGTGAACCCCATGTCGTCAACAGCACGCGCATTGAGCGTTCCCCCGTTTTCCCTGGTGATGGCGTCAGGCGGGCCATTGTGGGGGATCACCCCGGCCTTGCCGCAAGCCCCGGGTTCGGCTATACCTTGAAGGGGGCGGGGAGTTCTTCGTTCCACTCCGGACGGTCTCCGCCGCTGACGAACGCGTCGCGCGGGTGCTGCACCGAAGCCAGCGACAGGATGTCCCGCCCGGACAGCGCGGCGGTCAGCCACACCGCGAGCACGCGGATCTTGCGTTCCCAGCTCGGCACGGCCAGCACGTGGTAGCCGCGGTGCATGAGCCACGCGGGCAGCCCCGTGACCACCAGGCGCCGGTACTGGAAGATGCCGCGCCCGAGTCCCAGCGTCGCGATGGCACCGAGGCTGTGGTGGACGTACGGCTTCGGCTTCCGGCCGCGCAGGGTCGCGATGATGTTGCGGGCCAGCAGCTTTCCCTGCCGGTAGGCGTGCTGCGCGTTGGGTACCGTCCGCGCGCCGGGGACCGGCGAGGCGAGGTCGGGCACCGCGGCGTCGTCACCGGCCGCCCAGGCATCGGCCACGCCCTCGACCCGCAGGTCCGGCCGCACGACGACCAGCCCGCGCTCGTCGACCGGGAGGTCGGTGTGCTTGCCGAGGACGGGGTTGGCGCCGTTGCCGGCCGTCCACACGATCAGCTCCGAGTCGAACTCCTCGCCCGTCGAGAGCGTCACGTGCCCGCCGGTCGCCGACGTCACGAGCGTGTCCAGGTGGACGCGGGCGCCCCGCCGTTCCAGCTCGCGCACGACCCAGCGTCCCGGCCGGTCGGTGACCTCGGGCAGGATGCGGCCCGAGGCCTCGACGAGGTGGAACCGCAGCTCGTCGCGGTGCAGTTCGGGGTAGCGCTTGAGCAGCGCGGTCGCCAGCGACAGCAGCTCGCCGAAGCCCTCGACACCCGAGAAGCCACCGCCGACGAAGGTGACGGTGAGCAGTTTGCGGCGCAGCGGGCCGGCCGGCAGCACCGCGGCGCGGTCGAACGAGGTCAGCAGCCGGTCTCGGATCGCGACGGCCTCTTCGACGTGCTTGAGGCCGATCGCCTCTTCCGCGACACCCGGCACGGGCAGTTTGCGGGTGACGGCCCCGGCGGTGACGACGACGAGGTCGTAGCCGAGCTCGAAGGCGTCGCCGTCGGTGGGCCGCACGGTGACGACGCGGTGCGCGTGGTCGATGGCGGTGACGGTGCCCGCGATGACGCGGGTGCGGCGCAGGTGCCGCCGCAGCGACACGGCGGCGTGCCGCGCTTCGACCGCCCCGGCGACGACTTCGGGCAGGAAGGGCTGGTAGGTCAGGTAGGGCCGTGGGTCGACGAGGGTGACCTCGGCCTCGTGTTTCCGGAGTTTCTTTTCCAGCTTCCAGGCGGCGTAGAACCCGGCGTAACCACCGCCGACGATCAGGATCCGGCGCATCTCGTCCTCTTTTCTCGCTTCACCCCCTGGACGAGGTGGTGGCGGACGGCGTGACAGGGATCCGCGTCACAGCGGCCCTGCCCCGGCGGGGTGACCCCCGGCTTGACAGCGGGGGCGCTCGTCTCGCACTATGCGAACAAGTGTTCGACAACTTCTCCTGGGTTCGCCCGCGGCTTCGCGGGTGTCTCCGGTGCGAGTACGTGGTGCTGGAGGTGAGCGGTGGTGGCGGTGCCGGAGGCGCTGGCCGGGCTCACGGCGATCCCGGGTGTCCGCACGGCGGCGCAGCTGAGTCCGGGGCCGGTTTCGGGTTCGGTTTCGGGGTCGCCCGAGTCGTTGTCGGTGCTGCCGCCGCTGGCGCGGTTGCTGCCGGGCGGCGGGTTGAGGCGCGGCAGCACGGTCGCGGTGGGCGGCGCGATGTCCCTGGTGCTCGCGCTGCTGGCGGCGGCGACCCGCGACGGTTCCTGGGCGGCGGTGACGGCGCTCCCCGAGCTGGGCCTGGCCGCGGCGGCGGAGCTCGGCGTCGACCTCGAGCGGCTCGCGCTGGTGCCGCACCCCGGCGCGGAGCTGACGGGCGTGCTGTCGGCCCTGGTGGACGGGTTCGACCTGGTGGTGCTCGGGCCGGTCGACGTCCAGCCGCAGCTGGCCCGCCGGCTGGCGGGCCGGGTGCGCAACCGCGGCACGGTGCTGCTGACGGTGGGCCCGTGGCCGGGCGCGGACCTGGAGCTGCGCGTCTCGGGACGTCGCTGGCACGGCCTGACCCCGGACGGCTACGGCCACTTGAGGGCCCGCGACGTGGTGGCGACAAGCCGTGGCCGCGGAGCGGCGGCGAGGTCGTTGTCGGTGCGGTTGCAGCTGCCGGGCCCGGGCGGCGCGGTGGCGGAGGGCGAGTCCCCGGAGCGGCGCTTGGCCGGGGTGGCCGGGTGAGCCGGGGTGCGTGGACTTGCCCGGACCACGCGATGACCGGCGGATCGCGGGTGTCCGAGTCGTTCGCGACGGCCGGAAGTCTCGCCGCGGCCGGGCGATGAGCCGGAAGCCGGCCGCGGCTGGATTTCCTTGCGGACGGCTGTTTCGCCGCGGTCGCACGGTGAGTGGAGCGCCGGGGTTGTCCGCGGCGGGCGGTTGTTCTGCTGTGGCCGCGGTGGCCGGCTTGGGTCTCGCCGTGCCGTGTGGGGGTGCGATGGTGGGCGGGAAGCTGGCCGTAGCCGGGTTTTTGTGCGGCTGGTTGTTCTGCCGCGGTCGCGCGGTGGTCGGCTTGAGCCCTTCCGCACCGCGTGGGGGTGCGATGGTGGGCGGGAAGCTGGCCGTAGCCGGGTTTTTGTGCGGCTGGTTGTTCTGCCGCGGTCGCGCGGTGGTCGGCTTGAGAC
>NZ_JBFBBQ010000177.1:5976-7407 GCF_040682775.1 Amycolatopsis sp. NPDC051106
CCCTTCCGCACCGCGTGGGGGTGCGATGGTGGGCGGGAAGCCGGTCACAGCCGGGTTTTCATGCGGGCGGTTGTTCTGCTGTGGCCGCGTGATGGTCGGCCTGGCACCCTCCCCGTCGCGTCGTCGGGTGATGAGCCGGAAGCGAGCCGCAGGTGGATTTTCGCGGCCGGCCGCGGGATGAACGGTCCGCCACGGCTGCTCGTGCTGTGGTGCCCGGACTGGCCGGTCGTCGCCGCCGGGGCCGCCGCGGGTACCTCGCCGCTCGCTCCCGCCGCCGTTTTCTCCGGCAACCGCGTTGTCGCGTGCTCCGCCGAAGCGCGTCGCAGCGGGGTCGGGCGGGGGATGCGCCGGCGGGATGCCCAGTCGCGGTGCCCGGAACTCGTGGTGCACCAGCACGATCCGGACCGCGATGCCCGGCTCTTCGAACCCGTCGCCGCCGCCGTCGAAGCGCAGGCCGTCGGGGTCGAGGTCGTGCGGCCCGGCATCGTCGCCGTTCCCGTCGCCGGCGCCGCCGGGTACTTCGGCGGCGAAGAAGCCCTCGCCGAACTCCTCATGGACGAGGTCGAAGCCAACGCCGGCGTCGAGTGCCAGGTCGGGATCGCCGACGGCCTCTTCGCCGCGACCCTCGCCGCCCGCCGCTCGGCCCTCGTCCCGCCCGGCCGGGCGCCCGAATTCCTGGCGCCCCTGGCGATCACCGAGCTGAACCAGCCCGGCGACGACCGCGGCGAGCTCGTCGACACGCTGCGCCGCCTCGGCCTGCGCACCCTCGGCGCGTTCGCCGCGCTGGCCGAACGCGACGTCGCCGGCCGCTTCGCCAAGGACGCCGTCACCGCCCACCGCCTCGCCCGCGGCCTCGCCGAACGCCCGCCGCTGCGGCGCGCCCTCCCGCCGGACCTGACCGTCACCGAAACCTTCGACGAGCCTCTCCGCAGGATCGACGAAGCCGCCTTCGTCGCGAAGACCCTCGGCGAACGCTTCTTCGCCGGCCTCGCGAACCACGGCCTCGCGTGCACCCGCCTGGCGATCGTGGCCGTCACCGAAGCCGGTGAAGAACGTGTACGCGTCTGGCGCTGCGCCGAACCCCTGACCGCCCGCGCGACGGCCGACCGCGTGCGCTGGCAGTGCGAAGGCTGGCTGACCACCCGGGACCGGCCGAGCGCCGGGATCGTCCGGCTGCGCCTCGACCCCGAAGAGGTCGTCGGCGGCCAGGCGCTGCAGCTGCAGCTCGGGTCGATGGGCCGCGACGCCGACGCCGCCGAGCGCGCCGGCCGCGCCCTGGTGCGCATCCAGGGCCTGCTCGGACCCGACGCGGTCTTCACCCCGCTGCTCGACGGCGGGCTCCACCGGGGCGCCGCTGAGCGTCGAGGGCTTCCGCTGGATCGTGAACGAGGTCGGGAGGAAGGTGCAGATCTGCTCGGTCTCCGGCGGCAC
>NZ_JBFBBQ010000178.1:0-7382 GCF_040682775.1 Amycolatopsis sp. NPDC051106
TGTTCAGTCGGGTTCGAACCCGACTGAACACTCACGACCAGCCGCGGGAGGGCGCTGGCGGCGGATCCGGGCCCGATGCAGTGAATGACTCATTCCTGGCGCCGGACGCCAGGAATGAGTCATTCACTGCGATCACGGCGCCCGGAGTTCAGATCGCGGGGCCGGACGCCGCGGCCCGGACAAACGTCCTGAATGAGTCATTCAGGACCTCCCAAGACCTGAATGACTCATTCAAGACGTTCGAATCCGGCCGCGGCGGTCGAGGTGACCTTCTGTCCTGGCGGAGGCGATCCGCGGCGGGCAGGCTGCTGAACGCAACTTCGCTGGGACCCCGGCACCGGGCGCGAGGAAAGAGCCGTTCATCGCATCCCCGCCGATATCCCGGCGAGCGGAACATCAATTCACAACCGTGAACAACTATCCGCCGGGTGTACAAGCGCCACTCCGTTGTGAAAAACTTCCGGGCACCTGGAACATTTCCCCACACGGAATGGCGGGCACCTGTGAGCGTTACCCGGAGAACCCTGCTGACCACCGCGGCCGGCGCCGCGGTGGCGGCGAGCACCAGCACCTCCACGGCCGCGGCCGCAAGCACTTCAACCACCCTTGACCAGGCATCCGTCACCCGGACGCTCCGCCAATCGGCCGACTACGCGGTGGCCAAGCTCCGCGCGGTCGCCCCCGGCGTCACCGCGTTTCCGGTCGGCACGAAGTTCGAGAAATGGACCTATTCGCAGAATGGCGACTGGGTCGGGGGATTCTGGCCCGGCCAGTTGTGGCTGGCCTGGCTACACAGCGGTGACGAACAATTCAAGTCCCTCGCGCTGGCGTCCGCGGAAAAACTCGCGCCGCGCCAGAACGACACCGGTACGCACGATCTCGGTTTCCTCTTCTACCCGTCGTGGGTGACCGCGTGGCGGCTCACCGGGGACGACAAGTGGCGGGCGGGCGCGGTGCAGGCCGCGTCGTCGCTGATCAAGCGGTACAACCCGGCCGGGAGGTTCATTCGCGCCTGGGGTGCGCTGAGCGACCCGAAGGACGCTGGCCGCGTCATCATGGACACGATGATGAACCTCGATCTGCTGGCCTTCGCGAGCAAGCAGACGGGCGATCCGCGGTACCTCGAAATCGCCGTGGCGCACGCGAAGACCGCGCAGGAGAACTTCGTCCGCCCGGACGGGTCGACCCCGCACGTCTTCGACTTCGACCCGGTCACCGGCGCGCCGGTCGGGCCCGGCACCGTGCAGGGCTACAGCCCGGCGTCGTGCTGGTCGCGCGGGCAGGCGTGGGGCGTCTACGGGTTCACGACGATCCACCGCCGCACCGGTGACGCCGAGTTCCTGGCCACCGCCCGGAAACTCGCGGACTTCGCGCTGGCCCACCTGACGCCCGACCACGTGCCGGTGTGGGACTACCTCGCGCCGCAGGCCCCGAACGACATCAAGGACGCCTCCGCCGGCGTCATCATGGCCTGCGGTCTACTCGACCTCGCGGAGATCACCCACCGTCCGCAGTACCGGGAGAGCGCGCTGCGGATCCTTTCGGCGATCTCACAGACGTGCCTCACGACCAAGTCCACCCGGGCCGAGGCGAGCGTCGCGCGCTGCACCCGCAACCGGCCGGCCGAGGACGGCATCGAGGTGTCGCTCCCCTACGCCGACTACTACCTGCTGGAAGGCATCCTGCGGGTGCTCGACCGGCAGAAGGTCGACCGCGCCGTCGACCTCTCCGGCGTCTGACGCAGGCGCCAAGGGAGGCCGCCACCTCCCTCGGTGGCCTTTAGTCACACAGAAATTACTTTCCGTGGTCGATACCGTCGACCAGGCGAATCCCGCCAGAAATCCACGGAGTAGAACTCGCTTCCGTAACCCTTTGCGCACATCCCGTTGACCACCGTTACGCGGAGCCCTACCTTCCCCTTTGGTCTCCACCATGCGCAGACCGTTCGAGAGTCCTGAGGAATGGGTGGGGATGCGAGGGCCGACTAAGACGTCCCGGCTGGTCGCGACGCTGCTGCTGGGTGCGGCGCTCGCGCTCGGCGGCTGCTCGGAACAGCTGGGCAGCGCCCCCGCGCCGGCCGCGACGCGGATCGCGTTCGTGCCCAAGATCGACGGCATCCCGTACTTCCAGGCGATGAACGCCGGCGGCCTCGAAGCGGCGAAGCAGCTGGGCGTGCAGTGGTCCACGGTCGGCCCGAAGACCGTCGACCCCGCCGCGCAGGTCACCATCATGCGCCAGCTCATCGCGCAGAAGTTCGACGTCATCGTCGTCGCGCCGAACGACCCCGCCGCGCTCGCCCCGGCCATCGCGGAGGCGCGGGCGAAGGGCATCCACGTGCTCACATCGGACACCGACGCGCCCGGCACGCAACGCGAGGTGTTCGTCAACCAGGCCAGCGCCGAAGGCATCGGCGCCGCGCTCACCGACGCGCTGATGAAGCGGACCGGCGGCACCGGCAAGTACGCGATCGTCTCGTGCGGCCCGGCCGCGGCGAACCTCAACACCTGGATCTCGGTGCAGAAGGAGTACACGGCCACGCACTACCCGAAGGCGCAGGTCGTCGAGACCGTGTACGCGGGTGAGGACCAGGACACCGCGGCGAACCTGGCCAAGCAGCTGATGGCGCGCCACCCGGACCTCACCGGCCTGGTCGGCGAGTGCACGACGTCCGCGCCCGGCGTCGCGAAGGCGGTCCGCGAGCAGCAGAAGATCGGGCAGGTGTTCACCGTCGGTGTCGGGACGCCGCAGTCGATCAAGCCGTTCCTGCTCGACGGCTCGTGCTCGGAGTCGGTGCTGTGGAACGTCGAGTCGCTCGGCTGGCTGACCGCGTGGACGGCGAAGCAGGTCGCCGACGGCAAGCCGCTGAGCGCGTTCAACAAGGTGAGCCTGGAGTTGCCGGCGGTGAAGTACGACGCTGCGTCGAAGACGGTCCTGCTGGGCGATCCCCTGCTCATCACCGCCGACAACGTCGACCAGTTCAAGTACTAGCGCACGTCGATCGTCACCGTCGCGGTGCTCGTCGCCGCCGGGAGCTTCGTCGTGTCGACCACGAGGTACTCGCCGTCGTCCTGGCGGCCGTCCGGCAGCGTCTTCGGGTGCAGCGCGTACGGCGGCGCCGCGTTCGTCACGCCGTCGATGCCGAAGTCGTTGTCGTTGCCGATCACGACCGTGCGGCCGCCATCGGTCGTCGCGACGCCCTCGACCTTGTCGTGCCCGAAGAAGCCGCCGCTCGGGTCCAGGCCGGTGACCAGGGCGCCGAGGTCGAGGGACAGCTTCTTGGCCACCGGCCGGATCCCGGCGGCGGCGAGGTCCTTCGTCGCTTCGGCGGTGGTGTCCTTGCCGACGTAGGCGTCGATGCTCTTCCCGCCGACGAGCAGGCCACCCTTGAGGGCGTCGTACCCCGCGGCCCGCGGGCCGACGTCGGTGGCACCGGCCAGGTCGATCTCGTAGAGCTTCTTGTACGCGCCGGGCTCCATTTTGCCGTCGCGCTCGTCCACCAGGAAGCGCGTCGCCGAGAGCGCGGTGATCTCGCTGACCGCGGTGCCGGTGGTGTCCGGGTCGTCGAGCAGGTACAGGTACTCGTGGGTGGCGCGGGTGCGCAGGTCGACGGTGACGATCCGCAGCGTGGTGACGTTGCCCGGCTTCTTCGTCAGGTCGGGCTGCTGCAGCGCCGACTGCATGACGCCGACGAGCGTCCGGCCGTCCGGGGTCAGCGCGAGGCCTTCCATGCCCTTGTTGGGCACGCGGTACTTCAGCTCGGCGGGCAGCGAGCCGTCGAAGGGCGAGAGCCGCTCGAGCGCGCGGCCGTCGCGGCCGAAGTGGGTGATGAACGGGCCGTACTCGTCGGAGACCCAGAAGGTGCCGTCCTGCTGCGCGACGAGGCCTTCGGAGTCGTAGCCGTTCGCCGACTTCGGCAGGACGTTCCCGGTCAGGTCGACGATCTTCTCGCCGGTGTCGGCGAGCGGGCTGACCTGGCCGTTGTAGGGGGTGCCGTCCTGGGCGCGCAACGGGATGGTCTTCTCCAGCACGGCCTTCCCGGCGCGGAGCCGGAACTTCCCGATGGCGGGGGTGAACGCCGGTAGCGGTTCGATCTTGCCGCCGTCGGGGGCGTCGACGTTCGGGCCGCGGTCGGTGAGGCCGTAGAACTCGTTCTTTTCGCCGGGTACGGGGGTGAGCGCGGAGCCGTACGCGCCGCCTTTGAGCTGGACACCGCCGATGGTGGCGAGGGGTTTCAGGCTGGTCGGGTAGAGCTTGACGGCGTCGGAAACGGTGTAGGTGAAGGAATCCCGGCCGGTGAAGCCGGGCGCGGGGGTGTAGCGGAGGGTGCCGTCGGCGGCGAGGTCGACGCTCCCGTGCGCGGCGGCGGTGTGCCGGACGACGGCGGTGCCGCGGTCGTTGCCGAGCAGACCGGCGGTCAGGGTCCGCCCGGCGTGGGTGCGGAGGTGGTCGTCCTCGGCCCGCGGCCCGTGGTCGTGCGCTTCCGCCGGACCGGCGGCCAGCGGCAGTGCCAGCACCCCGGCGACCAGGGCCAGTCTTACCCGCTTCATCCCGTTTCTCCTTCTCCGGCGCGTGAATCGCGCCGGAGGGAGTCTTCGTGGCCGAAGTGGACGGGGGCTGGCTTCGAGGAGGCCGGGGCGTTAACGGTGGCGCCGGAGGGTGTGGCGGTCGCCTCGCCCGGGCGGATCGGCGGTTGCCCGCCCGAGCAGACCGACGCGGCGGGGTCGGGGCGATCCCGGCCAAGCTGCGGCGCGACGGCCCAACCCTGCGGTCAGCGGGTCTGCCGCGGCTGGTCGTGAGCGGGAAACAGGGTTGGAACTCTGTTTCCCACTCACGACCCCGGGGTCAGCGGTGCCGGCGGACGTGTCCCACCGCTGCACCGCCGCCCAGGACCAGGATCAGCGCCGTCAGGCCCCAGCGGCGTTTCTCCTGCGTCTTCACCGCCGTGCCCTCGACCACCGGCTCCGGCTTCTCCGTCGGCTGGGCGTGCCGCTTCGACGGGGGCGGGGCCGGGGGCGGCTCCACGGCCCTCGGCGTGGGCGTGACCACCGGGGCCGCGGTGGGTGCCGGGGTCGGGGCCGGCGCCACCGCCTGCTCGACCGGTGGCGGCCGCGGCGGTGGCGGAGGCTCCGGTGTGGTCGGCGTCGGCGAAGGCGGCGGCGAATTCGGAGGTATCGAGGGAGGCGGCGACGAATTCGGCGGAACGGAAGGAGCCGGGGATTCCGAGGTGGTCGTGGGAGGAGGCGGGAGCGGCGGAGGCGGCGCGGCCTCGGCGATGCACCCGGCCGCGTCCCCGCTCACCAGCGCCGGCCCGGTCGACACTTCCACCGCCGGGCCCGAACCGTCCCGCGCCAACCGGTACGTCACGCTCCGGTGCCCGTCCCGGTTCGCGGTCGCGTAGATCGCTTCCGGTGCGAGCACCACCGACCCGTACGCACCCCCGCGCGGGAAGCGCAGCCCCGGCACCACGGCGACCTTCCCCGTCGACGGGTCCAGCGTCACCACCGAATTGTCCCCGCGCGACGTCGTCGACACCCCGTACAACAGGCCCGACGACGAGTCGTACGCGAAGTCGTCCACCCCCACCGCGAGCGACACCGGCCGCAACGGCGTCCGGCGCACCACCCGCACGTAGTCCGCGGACGCCGGGTCGACGTCCACTGTGTACAGATCGCTGTCCTGCCGCACGTACCAGCGGTTCCCGGCGATCGCGCCCGCCGTCGCTCCGGTGACCCGGCTCCACACCGGACGCTGCGCGCCCGCGCGGCCGACCACGCCGAGGTCCGTCACCGCGCCCGACGCGTCGATGCGCACCGCGTGCGCACCGTGCTCGTAGCGCCCGCGGCGCGTCCCGTCGGCGACGCCGTACACCACGCCCTGCGTCGCCGAATACCCCATCGCGTTGATCCAGTATCCCACCTGGGTCAGGCGTTTCGTCGCGCCGTCGGGCAGGGACAGCAGCCGCAACGTCGTCGGCGCACCGTCGCGTTCGTTCTCCGCCTGCAGGATCGTGCAGGTCTCCTGGGCCTGGGCCGCCGGACGGCGAGACGACGCGGGCGCGAGCCAGCCCGTCGCCGCCAGCACGGCCGAGACCGCCGCGGCCACGCCGAGCATCGCCGCCCAGCGGGCCCTCTTGCCGGTCAAGCCAGCCTTTCCAGCGCGCCGGAGAACGCCTCCGGCGAGATCCTCGCGCCCCCGCTGAACGGGTTCTGCAGCTGGTAGATGGCGAACAGCAGCAACGTGATCGTGCCGGCCAGGGTGGAGACGATGATGACGTGCGCGGCCAGCCGCGTGCCGCCGAACAGGTTGGGCAGCAGGATCGCCGTGATCAGGCTGCCGAGGATCAGCGCGAACCAGACGACCGCCCCGACCCCGCCGCCGCCCGCGTTGTTCAGCCGCTGGGTGCGGGCCTGGTAGACCGCCCAGAGCTGGTTGCTCGCCTCGGTCTTGCGGTCGATCTGCCAGTCGCCGTCGACCTCGGCGGCCGCGACGGCCTGGCGCATCTGGTCCAGCTGTGTCCAGCCCGTGGCCGGGATTTCACCGCCGTCGCTCAGGCGTGGCCACTCCTGCTGCTCGACGGTCCGCGCGTAGGCGACGGCGAGCTGGTGCACGCGGTCCTTCGTTTCGGCCGGCAGCGCGTCGGCCGCCCACGTCGCCGCGATCAGGCTGTCCGCTTCGGTCTGCGCGTCCTGGGTCGCGCCGCCGACCGAGTCGAACAGCGAGATGAGGACGAACGCGACCAGCACGGCGTGCAGCCCGCCGACGATGGTGAACACCTGGCCCGCCGCGTCGTTGTTGTCCGGCCGGCCCTCGTCCCAGCCGAAGCGACGCACCAGGTACGCGACCACGCCCCCGACGAGGGCCGCGCCGGCCACCCAGAGCCCGCCGGCCACGAAGATGTTCATCCACGTCCTTTCCCATGAGACGGATTCACCGCCGGATCGCCCAAGTTAGCCACCCATTTCCGGGCGGACAACCGATTATTGTTCGATTCATCCGAGTGGCCTCACCCAGGCCGTGACCATAGCCGGTTCGGCGCAGTTCACCGACGCCGGGGCGCCCCGTACCACTCCCCACCGCGACGACGCTTCCCCTTACGAGCCAGGAACTTTCCCAACCGGGTGACAGCCTGGAACAGCGAGTGATGTCCAGGGCGACACAATGTCCGAAATGGTCGAGCGTCGAACAGGTGGTTCTCCGGCGGGACCCGATCGTGTCATTGTGCACGCGGGGGCCGTTGCTATGTTGATTCTTCGTTGCCAGTCTTCGGCAATCCCGGCCTACGAATGAATTGGGTGGTTCTCGCTGTGACTGTCACCGACCCGGTGGACACCGACCAGGCACCGCTGAGCCTCGGACGGGCCGCGGCCCGCACCCTGGCCACG
>NZ_JBFBBQ010000179.1:0-7284 GCF_040682775.1 Amycolatopsis sp. NPDC051106
GTTCGGTGCGTCAGACGCACCGAACGCCACATTGGGGCGCTTGGGACCTGCCTACTTGAGGAAGCCGACCAGCAGGTCGCGCAGGGACTCCGGGTACTGAAGCACCCCGTGGTCCTGGCCCTCCAGGGTCTCGTGGCGGGCTCCAGGGACCAAGGCAGCCGCCACGCGGGCTCCTGACTGCAGCTCCTCCGGGCTCGCGCCGCCGCCGATGACCAGCGCCGGCACCGAGATGCGGGCCAGGTGGTCCGCACGCGGCCGGGCGCCCGGGCCGCAGATCGCCAGGTCGTACGGCAGCGTGTGCGCCAGCGCCGTGAACCAGCCCCACACCGGAGCCGCCTTCATGCCCTCGACCATCTCCGCGGGAGTGCCCGCGACCATCAGGAACGTCGCCACCGCGCCGTCGCGATCACCCGCCGCGAGCTGCGCGCGCACCTTCTCCACGACGTCGGCCCGCGGGTGCTCAGGAGTCGCGTACGGCGGTTCGTACGCCACCAGCTTCTCGATCGGCAGGCCGGCGGCGGCCGCCTCCAGGGCCAGCACCGCGCCCGACGAGTGCCCGAACACCGACGCCGTCCCGCCGGCCTCGGCGATCAGTGCCGCGATGTCCTCGATCTCCCGCTCGATCGCATAAGTACCGGCGTCGCCGCTGGAGCCGCGTCCCCGCCGGTCGTACGCGATCGTCGTGAAGTCGCCGGCCAGCACCTCGGCCAGGCCCGCGACGGTCGTCCGGTCGTTGAACGCGCCGCCGACCAGGATGACCGGCGCGCCCGCGCCGCGCCGCTCGTAGGCGATGGACGTGCCGTCCGCCGATGTGACGTTCATTTCTCCTCCAAAGGGTTCACCCCCTGGTCGGAGCCGTCACGCGGATCCGGACACCGGACCTAGGGGAGTTTCCAGTCGACCGGTGCCGCGCCCTGCTGCTCCAGCAGCTGGTTGGCCCGGCTGAACGGCCGCGACCCGAAGAAGCCGTTGTGCGCCGAAAGCGGGCTCGGGTGCGCCGACTCGATGCACGGCACCTCGCCCAGCATCGGGCGCAGGTTCCGCGCGTTGCGGCCCCAGAGGATCGCCACCATCGGCTCCGACCGCGCCGCGAGGGCCTTGATCGCCTGCTCGGTGACCGCTTCCCAGCCCTTGCCCTGGTGCGAGTTCGACTTGCCGGGCTGCACGGTCAGCGACCTGTTGAGCAGCAGGACGCCCTGGTCGGCCCACGGCGTCAGGTCGCCGTTGGACGGCAGCGGGTGGCCGAGGTCGTCGGCGTACTCCTTGTAGATGTTGACCAGGCTCTTCGGGATCGGCCGGACGTCCGGCGCCACCGAGAAGCTCAACCCCACCGCGTGCCCGGGCGTCGGGTACGGGTCCTGGCCGACGATCAGCACGCGCACGTCGTGGAACGGCTGCTTGAACGCCCGCAGCACGTGTTCACCCGCCGGCAGGTACGTCCGGCCCGCGGCGATCTCCGCGCGGAGGAACTCCCCCATCGCGGCGACCTGCGGCGCCACCGGTTCCAGGGCCTCGGCCCAGCCTGCCTCGACGATGTCCTGCAGCGGTCGTGCGGTCACGGCGCGCCAGCCTACCGGGCGTGGCCGGCGTCACCCGAGCGGGTCGAGCCGCCTCAGCTCGGTCCGGAACCGCTGCCCGCGTTCGACGTAGGAATCCACCACCAGCGCGATGTTCTCCGCGCTGAACGACTTGTTCTCCCGCGTCTTCGCGGGCACGCCGAGCGCGATCTCGCCGGTCTTCACGTGCGAGCCGTACGACAGCACCGCGCCCGCGCCGACCATGCCGCCGTCTTCTACGACCGAGCCGTTCAGCACCACCGAGCCGGACGCGATCAGGCAGCCGGTGCCGATCGTCGCGCCCTCGACGTGCACCGCGTGCCCGATCGCCGACGACGGCCCGAGGATCGTCGGGTGCCGCTCGGTGCAGTGCAGGACGCAGCCGTCCTGGACGTTCGACCGCTCGCCGATCTCGATGTACCCGTGGTCGCCGCGCAGCACGGTCTGCGGCCACACCGACGCGAAGGCGCCGATCCGGACGTCGCCGATCACGGTCGCGTCCGGGTGGACGTAGGCGTCGGGGTGGATCGTCGGTTCGAGGGAACCGAGCGCGTAGATCGGCATGCCGCCTCCGGGGTGACCGCGGTTTCACTTGCCGTGCGATTGGATCACGGCATCGCCGCGAACCGGAACGCCAGTACCGGGAGCACGGGCCTCGTGCTCCTGCTCATCGTGCTGACCTGGCTGCTCAGCCTGCCCGGCGCGTCCCCGGCACTGGCGAACGGTCTCGCCGCGACCCCGCCGATGGGCTGGAACAGCTGGAACCAGGTCCGCTGCCACGACCTCACCGAGGACGTCGTCAAGCAGGCGGCCGACGCGCTGGCCGACACCGGCCTGCGGGACGCCGGCTACCGCTACGTCGTCGTCGACGACTGCTGGCAGGCCTCGAAGCGCGCCGCCGACGGCTTGCTGGAGGCCGATCCGACGCGCTTCCCGCACGGCATCGCCGACCTCGCCGACTACGTCCACTCCCGCGGCCTGCTGTTCGGCATCTACGCCGTGCCCGGCAGCCGGACCTGCGCGATGGCCAACGACGCCTACGCGGCGGCCGGCATCGGCTCGCTCGGCCACGAGCGCCAGGACGCCGAGACGTTCGGCCGCTGGGGCGTCGACTACCTCAAGTACGACTGGTGCAACGCCGACACCGTCGACGGCCTCGACCGGAAGGCGGCGTTCGAAAAGATGCGCGACGAGCTCGCCGCGCTACCCCGCCCGATCGTCTACGCGATCTCCGAATACGGCGTCTCCAGCCCGTGGACCTGGGCGCGGCCGGTGGCGAACCTCTGGCGGACGACCAACGACCTGGGCCCGACCTGGGATTCGGTGCTCACGACGATCGACCAGCAGGCCGCCGTCGCGCCCCACAGCGGCAGCCCGGGCGGCTGGAACGACCCGGACATGCTGCAGGTCGGCAACGGCACGCTGACCGCGGACGAGGCCCGCGCGCACTTCAGTGTCTGGGCCGTGCTGAACGCGCCGCTGTTCGCCGGCACCGACCCGGCGAAGCTGGATGACGACGAC
This sequence comes from Amycolatopsis sp. NPDC051106, assembly GCF_040682775.1. Classification (NCBI taxonomy): domain Bacteria; kingdom Bacillati; phylum Actinomycetota; class Actinomycetes; order Pseudonocardiales; family Pseudonocardiaceae; genus Amycolatopsis; species Amycolatopsis sp. NPDC051106. The sequence goes on from NZ_JBFBBQ010000179.1 coordinate 3,078, forward strand.
CTCGCGACCCTCGCCAACCCCGAAGCGATCGCCGTCGACCAGGACTTCGCGGGCGGGCAGGGCCGGCAGCTCGCCGCGGGTCCCGGCTACCAGGTGTGGGGCAAACCGCTGACCGGCGGCGGGTTCGCGGTGGTGCTGCTCAACACCGGCACCACCACCGCGACCGTCTCCGCGGCGATCCCGGGCGCGTGGACCGTCCGCGATCTCTGGGCGCACCAGGACGTCGGGAGCGACGTCTCCGCGACGCTGCGGCCGCACGCGGCGGCGCTGCTGAAGCTCACACCGAGGTGAGCTCCTTGCCGAAGCACCGGCTTTCGGGCTCGTTCTTGTACACGCCGAAGTTCGGGATCTCGGCGTACCCCGACGACGTGTAGAGCGCGATCGCCTCCGGCTGCAGGGTGCCGGTCTCCAGGACCGCACGCTTGCGGCCGCACAACGCCGCCGTGCGCTCCAGCTCGGACAGGATCATCCGCGCGAACCCGCGGCCGCGCGCCGAATCGGCGACGTACATCCGCTTGAACTCGGCGTCGCCCTCCTGGAAGTCGGGCGCGGGGCCGTCGTGGGCGCGCCACGCCCCGCAGGCGACGGCCTCGTCGCCCTGGTAGCCGACGAGGAACAGGCCCTCGGGCGGGTCGAAGTCCGCCGGGCTCATCGGGGTGGCGTCTTCACTGCCGTAGCGCTCGACGTACACCTGCTGCACCGCGGCCATGAGCTTGGCCGCGTCGGGATGGTCGAAGGGGACCGGAACGATTCTCACGTCCACCGACTTTAGTTCAGCGCCAGTGCGTCCAACCGCTTTCTCGCGTAAAAGGCTTGCCGTCCACGGTGATCCCGGAGTCCGCCATCGTCACCACGCCGATGGTGCGCCAGCCCTCGGGGAGCTCGGCGAACGGCGGGAACGTCGCCACCAGCGCGTGGTCCTCACCGCCGGTGAGCACCCAGTCCAGGGGGTCGGCGCCCAGGGCGGCGCCGACTTCGGTGAGCCGCGCGGGGATGTCGAGGTCGGCGGTCCGGACGTCGAGGCCGACGCCGGAGGCCTCGCCGATGTGGGCGAGGTCGGCCAGCAGGCCGTCGGAGACGTCGATCATCGCGGTGGCCCCGGCGAGGGCGGCGCGCGGACCGGCGTCGTAGGGCGGCTCCGGGCAGCGCTGGGCGTTGACGACACCGACCGGGGAGCGGAACCCGCGCCCGAGCACGGCGAGGCCGGCGGCGGCCCAGCCGAGCTTCCCGCACACCGCGACGAGGTCGCCGGGCCGGGCGCCCGAGCGCGTCACGGGTTCGCGGTCGCCGAGGTCGCCGAGCGCGGTGACGCTGATCACGAGCTGGTCGGCGCGGACCATGTCGCCGCCGGAGACGCCGATGCCGGCGCGCTCGGCCTCGGCCCACATGCCGTCGGCGAGCGCGGTGACGAGCTCGCGCGGGGTGTCGGGCGGGCAGGCGAGGCCGACCAGGACGGTGGTCGGGGTGGCGCCCATGGCGGCGATGTCGGCCAGGTTGACCGCGACGGCCTTGCGCCCGACGTACTCGGGCGGCGACCAGTCGAGCCGGAAGTGGACACCCTGGACGAGCACGTCGGTGCTGGCGACCACGCGGCCGTCGGGCGCGGCGACGACAGCGGCGTCGTCGCCCGGACCGAGGAGCGTGCCCGGGGGCTGGCGCCGTCCTTCGGTGACGGCGCGGATGAGCGCGAACTCGCCGGTCTCGGCGACCGTCGCGTCGTTCGGTGACACCGGTCACCTCTGCTTTCTCTACCGGGACAAAGATCGATCACCGATAGTCGGATGCCCTATGTTTTTCGGTGAGCTGGCTATACGTTCCTACCTGAGCTGACCGATCCCGACGAAAGGGCGCGCCGTGGTCCACGCATACATCCTCATCCAGACCGAGGTCGGCAAGGCGGCCGCGGTGGCGGCCGAGATCTCCAGCATCCCGGGTGTCACCAGTTCGGAGGATGTCACGGGACCGTACGACGTGATCGTCCGCGCGGCCGCCGACAGCGTCGACCAGCTGGGCCAGCTCGTGGTCGCGAAGGTGCAGAACGTGGAAGGCATCACGCGGACGCTGACCTGCCCGGTAGTGCATCTCTGAGCAGTGGTGTAGTGGTGGCGTGCCTGACTCCGATACCGGTGCCCCACCCAGGGTGGTGCTCGTCACGGCCACCGCGCTCGCCGTGGCCCTCGCGGTCGCCGTCGCCGTTTTCGCGCTGACTCTGCGCTCCTCGGACTCCGACGCCTCCGGACCGCTGCCGCTGGTCCCCGTGCCCGCGCCCTTCGCGGGGTCGCCTGGCTGCACGACGTTGCTGGGCGCGGTGCCGACCGAGCTGACGTCGAACGGCACCCGGCTGAAGGTGCGCACCCTGGCCGACCCGGCGCCGCCGGCCACCGTGGCCTGGGGCTCGGACGACCCGCTGGTGTTGCGCTGTGGCCTGGACCGGCCCCCGGAGCTGACGCCGACCGCGGCGCTGCGGCTGGTGAACAAGGTGCAGTGGCTGCAGGTGCCGGGCGACGGCGCGTCGACGTGGTACGTGGTCGACCGCGAGGTCTACGCGGCTTTGACGGTGCCCGACAGCGCCGGGACGGGGCCGCTGCAGCAGATCTCGGACACGGTCGCGGCGAAGCTCGCGCCTCGGCCGCTGCGGTTCTCCTGACCTGTTCTCAGCGCAGGCCCGTGCCCCGTGCGACGGCCGTCTCGATGAGGGTGGTCAGCAGGGTCGCGTAGTCCACGCCGGTGACCTCCCACATCTTCGGGTAGGCGGACTTCGTCGTGAAGCCGGGCATGGTGTTGACCTCGTTGATGGTCAGCTCGCCGTCGGCGCCCACGAAGAAGTCGACGCGCGCGAGGCCCTGGCAGTCGAGCGCCTGGAACGCCTTCACGGCCATGGCGCGGAGCTTCTCGGTGAGCGCGTCGTCGAGCTTGGCCGGGATGTCCAGCTCCGCGTCGTCGCCGAGGTACTTGGTTTCGAAGTCGTACCAAGCGTTTTCGTCTTCGGAGAGGACGCGGATCTCGGCGGGCAGCGAGGCTTCGACGCGGCCGTCCGGGAACTCGAGCACCCCGCACTCGACCTCGCGGCCGACGACGGCGGCTTCGACGAGGACCTTGGGATCGGTGGCGCGCGCGAGCTCGATGGCGGGGTCGAGGTCGTCCCAGTTCGTGACGCGGCTGATGCCGACGGACGATCCGGCGCGCGACGGCTTGACGAAGACGGGCAGGCCGAGCTTGGCCTTGTCCTGCTCGTCCAAAGTGGACTGATCACGCCGGAGGGCGGCGAAGGTGCCGACCGGAAGCCCTTCGGCGGCCAGGAGTTTCTTCGCGGTTTCCTTGTCCATGGCGGCGGCGCTGGCGAGGACCCCGGGGCCGACGTACGGGATGCCGGCCAGTTCGAGGAGGCCCTGGATGGTGCCGTCCTCGCCGAAGGCGCCGTGCAGCACCGGGAAGACGACGTCCACCTGGGAAAGCAGCTCGCTTTCCCGCCCGGCTTCGACGGCGACGAGGCCCTGGCTGGAGGGATCCCCGGCGAGGACGAGCGACTTGCCGTCGTCGACGGACGGCAGTTCCCGGCCCCGGATGGCGAGCTGCGCGGAGTCCCCGGTACCGAGCACCCACCGGCCCGCGCGGGTGATCCCGACCGGCACGGCTTCGAAGCGTTCCGGATCGAGGTTCCCCAGGACGCTGCCGGCGGACAGGCAGGAGATGGTGTGCTCACTGCTGCGCCCACCGAACACGACCGCCACCCGGATCTTCTCGCTCATGGTGAGCCACCGTACCCGGTGACCTCGGCGAACAGCCGAGGCCGGTGCGCCGGAAGGACGCCCCCGGGCGGCGAGCGCAACCTGCGCGGGCCTTGCCGCGTCTGGTACATCGAGGGACCGGTGGGCCTGGGCTCGGCCTTGGTCCCCGAGTCATCGGCCGCCCCGGGCAGAGCCCGCCCTCCCCTCGGGGGCCACCGCCTGCACCAGCGTATCGGCGAGGGCCGACACAAAGCCGGGAAAGCCGCCTGGGATGGGCACGTTGTCCACATCCCGGCCAGGCTGTGGACAACCAGACCAGGTCCTCGACGCCGCACGCTTCGCACCGCTGCGCTTCGCGCCTCTCGCCTTCCGCCGCGCCTTCCGCCTCGCTCCTCGTGCTGCGCGCTGCGCCCCACCGCTTCGCTCCTGGCGCACGCACTCCCCCAATGTGGCGTTCGGTGCGTCTGACGCACCGAACG
>NZ_JBFBBQ010000180.1:0-7266 GCF_040682775.1 Amycolatopsis sp. NPDC051106
CCTGGACGGTCGGTTCACGAGCCGACTCTCCAGGTACGCGAGCCGACTCTCCAGGTACGTGAGCCGACCCTCCGGGTACGCGAGCCGACGCCCGGCAAGGGGCCGGCCGTTGCGCCGATCAGGTGACATCCCCCGCCGGGCCCAACCGGTTCCGGGTGTCCGGAGTGGACCGCGCACCACAGACACCTGGAGGTACCGTGCCGAACCGGAAACTGCCCACCGTCGCCGCCGCGGCGTTTCTCGCCCTCGCCGGAACCGTCGGCTTCGCGCCCGCGGCGTCGGCGCACGACGCCGTCGCCGAGGTTTACGGCTGCCAGTACCAGGGCCAGTTCCGCTGCGGCTACGGCGGCGTGACCAACGGCCACACCCGCATCTACGCCTGCGACACCGCCGGTGACGGCTACGGCTTCCGCGCCCAGTTCCTGCTCCGCAGCGGCGGAGGCGGCTACGTGGACGACGCCAACGGCAGCAGTTCCGGGTGCAGCGCCAAGGTTCCGGGCACGTCGGCCAACCCGGTGAGCATCTTCCGCGTCTGCGCGAAGAAGCCGGTGTTCGTCTGCAGTGACTGGCTGAACGCCTGAGCGCCGCTCAGCCGACGACGTCGATCTCGAACGGCTCCGCGGCGCTGTACTCGAGATCGGCCCACACCGCGCCCGGCAGGGCGAAGCGGCGATGGGACGTCAACCGGTCGTCGTAGTTCGGGTCGGACTTGGGGTTGTGCCCGACCCCCGTCTTGTCCGAGCCCCACGCGAAGATGTTGCCGACCCACATCGGCTTCGACACGCCTTGGCCGTTGATCCGCGGCCGGACGACCAAGGCGGCGCCGGCACTGCCGGACAGGTTCAGCCGGACCGTGTTCTGCCCGGCGTTGGGCGGGGTGACGGTGATGCGTTCCATGAGTTCCACTTCCGGTTCGACGGTCAGTTTTCCGGATCCCGGCGAGTCCACGCCGGGCCAGAAGTCGGCCACGACGGAGATGTCGATGCCGGGCGCGACGTCCAGCAGGTACTGCGCGGCGATCGCGCCTTCGGGGATCTCGCGTTTGCCGGTGGCCGTGGCGATCCAGTACAACGGCGGCTCGACGCGCTGGGCCTTGAACGCCGCCTTCACCTTCGGCCAGGTCGACCGGTTGCAGTAGATGACCGGGTACGCGAATCCCGACGCCCGCCGCCGCCGGGCCCAGCCCGGCGCCTCCTCCGGCGTGGCGTCGCCGGGCTCGACGTCCAGGACGTGCCCGTCGTTGGTCGACGCCTTCTTGACGATCCGCACCTTCAGGGCGTCCGGGAAGAGCGCCCAGTCGGCGGCGGTCCACGGCGCGAGCTTGATCCGGTCGATGTACCCGGCCACGAGCACGGGCCGGCCGTCCTTCTTGAGGATGTTCCGCGCGGTGACGGCGTCGTACATGGTGCGCATCGGCTTGCCTCGAAATCGTGGGGCGGCGGATATCGGCGTGTCCACGATCACGGAAGGAGGATTACGGCACAACGGCGAAAAGGGCGCCTTTTCGGGCGAATCCGGCTCACCGGGCGGCTTTCCGCGCGGCGGCTCCGGAAACAACCGGAGCCGCCGCCTTACCCGGTCATTCTTCGCGCAGATTCTCCAGGTTCGTCGTCCGCCACAACGCGGGCAGTGTCAAGGCGGTGACGAGCAGGACCGCGGCGATCGCGGTCGCCGTCAGGAGCGCGATCGACGACACGTCCGCCGTCATCGGGCGGTGCACGACGAACCTGAGCACCAGCCAGTCGAGGACGAGCCCGGCCGGCACGGCGACGAGCACCGCGACCCCCACCGGGATCGCCAGCTGCCACACCAGTGACCGGGCGAGCACACCGCGTCCGACGCCGTTCGCCGCGAGCGTGGCGAGGCTGCGCCGCCGTTCCCGCAGCTGCTCCCACGCGGCGACCAGCAGGCTGCCCGCGACGAACAGCAGCACCAGCACCGAACCGACCGACAGCACTCGGGTGATCAGCGCCGAGGTGCCGTCCCGCCCGGTGCCGAGCGAGGCCACGGATCCGTTCCAGCCCACCACGTTCCGGACGCGTTCCACCAGGTCCGGATCGGCGCCGGGCAGCGTCGCGGACACCGTCAGCCCGACGCCCGACGCCGTCGCGAGCGCGGCCGGGGTGACGATCAGCTCCTCCCCCTCCACCGGCACCCGGTGCACCGCCGGAACCGTCCACTGTGGAAGGTCGGACCGGTGGGCCCGCCGGATCTCGGAGAACCACACGTGATCCCCTTGCTCGGGCACGTAGCCGCTCCCGGTCGCCGCGGCGTAGACGTCGCCGTCACGGCAGTCCGCGATCGCGCCGCGCAGCCGCGCACAGCTCTCGACGACGGCCGAGGTCCGTTCTCCCGACGCGGTCTCCAGCATGACGCCGGTCCGCACCGGCACGCCCCCCAGCCCGGGCAGAGCGTGGAAGGCGGCGGTGAACGCCTCGCCGTCGGCGACGCTCGTGGCGTAGTAGCTCGCGAGCACCCGGATGTCCTGCGACGCGGGGCGTTCGAGCTCGGTGCGGGCGTAGACGCCTTGCAGCGCAATGGATCCGGCCAGCACCACGGCGACGCCGCTGACCAGGCGCGCCGCCGTCGCGCTGTCCAGCTGGAGGCGGCGGACGGCCAGCAGCCAGGCCGGCGAACCCCCGCCGAGCAGCCCCGCGACCCGCTCGACCACCCACGGCAGCACGAGGGGGACGGCCGTGAGGACGAGGACCACCCCGACGGTCACGGAGGGATTGTCGGCACCGTCGCCACCGAGCCCGGTCAGCAGCAGCACACCGCCCGTGACCGCCGGGAACAGGCGCCACACCAGCTTCCGCGGGGTCCGCGTCCCCCGCCGCTCCACGCCCAGCGGCTCGATGACGACCGGCCGCAGCGCGAACACGGCCGCCGCGCACGCCAGCACCGGCAGCGCCAGCAGGGCCGGCACCCCGAGCCGCCAGTCGGGGACGACGTCGCCGCCGAAGAGACCCCCACGGAAAGCGTCCACGGTGATCCCCGGGACCAGTAAGCGGATGAGCTGGAACAAGGCGAGGCCGGCCAGCAGGCCGGCGAGCGAGCCGAGCAGTGTCTCCCCCGCCGCGATCCGGTGCACCTGGCCGCGGTCCGCGCCGACCAGCCGCAGCGCGGCGAGCCGCCGGTCCCGCGCCGCCGCCGCGAGCCGGGTGCTGGTGACGACGAAGACGAACACCGGCACGAGGCACGTCGTCGCGCCGACCACCACCAGCAGGAGTTCGAGCGCGGACAGGGGGCGGTGGGAGGCCGCGAACCCGAAGCGGCTCACCAGTTCGGAGTCCGGCTGCTGCGCGACGGTGTCGGAGCCGACGTAGAAGAAGAGCTCGTTCGGGCCGGTCAACCCGGTGTCGCCGATGGTGCCGATCACCCGCTGGGAGAACCGCGACCGCAGCAGCTCGCTTCCGGGCGACCGCAGCAAGTCCGCCAGCGCCGGGGAAAGCACCGCCTCCCCCGGCCCCGGCAGCCGGCCGACGCCCGGCGCGGCGGGCGGACGCGGCCCGGTGGCCTGCACGAGGTAACCCTGCAGGCCGCGACCGCGGAACTCGTCGTTCCGGCCGGCCACGTGGACCGGGTCGATGCCTTCGACGGACGCGCCGAGGGCGGGGAGCCGCGAGCTCGCCCGGTCGTCGCGGGCGGCGAGCAGGTTCGGCACCGACGTCGCGGTGAGCAGGACGGCGACGCCGAGGCCGACGCCGACGGCCGTCAGCGTGAGCCGCACCAGGGCGGTCCGCGCCCCGCCGCCGCCCAGCGCGAGGCGCATCCCGAGTGCGAGGTCCGCGGCCCAGCGCCGCATCACCGGGTCACCTCGAGCTCTCGCGTCCGGCCGTCGCGCACGACGACCTCGCGGTCGGAGTACGCCGCGACGCGGGGTTCGTGCGTCACCAGCACGACCGCCGCGTCCCGCTCCCGGGCCGCCGTCGTCAGCAGCTGCATGACCTGCTCGCCGTTGAGCGAGTCCAGGGCCCCGGTCGGCTCGTCGGCGAAGACGACGCGCGGCCCGGTCACGAGCGCGCGAGCCACCGCCACCCGCTGGCCCTGTCCGCCCGACACCTCGCCCGGCCGCTTGCCCGCCACCTCGGCGAGACCGAGCTCCGCCAGTGTTTCGCGGGCCCGCCGCGCCGCCACCCGGCCCCGCTCGCCGTGCAGCCGCAGCGGCAGGGCGACGTTCTCCTGGCAGGTCAGCTCCGGGACGAGCCGGCCGAACTGGAAGACGAAGCCGAAGTCGGTGCGACGCAACGCCGAGCGCGCGCGGTCGGTCAGCAGGGTGAGGTCGGCGCCCCGGTAGCGGACGGTGCCCTCGTCCGGCCGGACGATCCCGGCCAGGCAGTGCAGCAGCGTCGACTTGCCCGCCCCGGACGGGCCCATCAGGGCGACGACCTCCCCCGCGCGCACCCGCAGGCTCGCCGACGTCAGCGCGTCGGTGGCCCCGAACGCCTTCCGGACCCCGCCGGCCTCCAGCAGGACCTCCGGCGTGCTCACGCGATCTCCTTCGCCAGCTGGTCGAGCCGGGCCGCGGTCAGCTCCAGCCAGCGGAGGTCGGCCTCCAGGTGGAACAGCGCGTGGTCGCAGACCAGCTGGTCGACGAGGTCGCCACCGGTCTTGCGGCGGGTCAGCTCGCGCATGGCGCCGAGGTGCGCCGAGCGCTGGACGTCGAGGACGTCGGCGGCCGGACGGCCGGAGAGCAGGGCGAGCACGATCTTGGTGTAGAGCGTGTTCTGCAGGTACGCCTCCGGCTTCTCCGGGGTCGCCAGCCAGGTGCCGACGTCGGCGACCCCGGCCTCGGTGATCGCGTACCGCTTGCGCTCCGGGCCGCCGCCGGCCTCGATGCCGTCGGCCTCGACGAGTCCCTGCTTGAGCAGCCGGGCCAGCGTCGAATAGACCTGGCCGTAGTGGACGCGGCGGTCGTGCCCGAACCGGTCGTCGTAGGCGCGCTTGAGGTCGTAGCCGTGCCGGGGGCCGGTTTCCAGCAGGCCGAGCAGGGTGTGTCCGATCGACATGCGGCGACAGTACACGGGGTGTATAGCCGGAGTTTATACACCCTGTTCATAGTGATCAGCCGAGGATCGCCCGCAGCGGTGTCGCCGGCCGTTCGATGAGTTCTTCGAGGTCGGAGCCGGTGGCGGCGAACTCGCCGCGCCGCGCGGCGCGGAACATGCCGAGCAGCATCGCGGCCTGGCCCGCCGGGACGCCGTGCCCGGTCAGGCTCGCCACCCACTCGTCGTCGTCGGCGACCACCCGGCGGATCGTGCGCCCGGTGAGCTCGCCGAGGAGGCCGGCGACGTCCTCGAGGTCGAGCGCGACCGGGGCGGTCAGGGGCGGCGTCGGCCCGTCGAACCGGCCCTCGCCGGCGAGGATGACGGCCGCGGCTTCGGCGAGATCGGCGTGCGCGGTCCACGACACGGGCCCGTCGGCCGGCGCGACCAGCTCGCCGGTTTCCCGCGCCCGGCCGAGCAGCAGCGGGACGGTGCTGGCATAGAAACCGTTGCGCAGCGCGGTGAACGCGGTGCCGGCCGCCGACAGGTGGCGTTCGGTGGCGGCATGGTCGGGCATCGGCGCGAAGAGGGAGTCGTCGGCCGCGGCCTGGTGGCTCGTGTAGAGCACGCGCTTGGCGCCGGCGTCCCGCGCGGCATCGATCGCCACGGCGTGGTGCCGCAGCGCGGCTTCGCCGGTCTCGTCCGTCGAGACGACGAGGACCTGCGTAGCGCCTTCGAACGCGTCGGCGAGCGAGTCCGGGTCGGCGAAGTCCCCGCGTCGCACGCGGACGCCGCGTTCGGCCAGCGCACTCGCCTTCGCGGGCTCGCGGACGCTGACGCCGACCTCCGCGGCCGGGACACGCCGCAGCAGCTGCTCGACGACCTGGGAGCCGAGCTTGCCGCTTCCCCCGGTGATCACGATCATGATGGATCCTCTCGTTGACTAACGTTGATATTAACCACGTTAGCACCGTCGCTAGCAAGAGTGCGATATCATCGGAATCATGGTGAAGAGCCGAAGCGAGACGCGGGCGCACATCCTCGAGACCGCCGCACGGCTGCTCGACACCGAAGGCGCGGCCGCGCTCACGATCCGCGCGGTCGCCCAGGCCGCCGGTCTGCAGGCCCCGGCGCTCTACCGGTTCTTCGAGGACAAGGACGCGCTGCTCGACGCCGTCGCCGAGCACGTCTTCACGACGTATGTCACCGGGAAGGCGGCCACGCGGGACGGCGACCCGGTCGCGGACCTGCGCACCGGCTGGGACGCGCACATCGGCTTCGGCTTGGCCAACGCTTCCCTGTTCGGCCTGCTCGTGACGCCGGGCCGGACCTCCCCGGCGGCCGAGGCGGGCCTGGCGGTTCTGCGCGGCCGGGTGCACCGCATCGCGGAGACCGGCCGGCTTCGGGTGCCCGAGCCCCTCGCGGTCGAGCTCATCCACGCGGCCGGGACCGGTGCGGTGCTCACGTTGCTGGCACGGCCTCCGGAGGAGCGAGATCCCGGCCTCGCCGAGGCGATGTTCGAGGCGGTACTGGGCCGAATCCTCACCGACGCCCCGGCTCCACCCGCGGCCCCGGCAACTGCCTCGCCTGCTCCGGCGACACCGGCGGCCCGGCCCGCTCCCCCAGCGGCAACGCCCACTCCCCCAGCAGCCCTGGCAGAGCTGGCGGCCCCGTCCGCTGCCCCGGCGGCACCACCCGCAGGCCTGGCGACCCCGGCGGCTCGGCCCGCTGCGCCGGCGGCTCCGGCAGAGCGGGCGGAGCTGGCCGCCTCGGCGAAGCTGGCGGCTTCGCCCGCTTCTCTGGAAGCCCCATCCACTCCCGGGGCAGCAACGCTCGCGGCCCCGGCGACCCCGGCCGCCCGGCCCGCTCCCCCGGCTGCCACGGCAGAGCAGGCGGAGCTGGCCGACTCGGCGAAGCTAGCGGCTTCGCCCGCTCCCCTGGAACCCCCACCCGCTCCCGGGGCAGCAACGCTCGCTGCCCCGGCTGCCCCGCCAGAGCTGGCGGAGCTGGCGGAGCTGGCGGAGCTGGCGAAGCTCACCGCCGCCGAGCGGGCTCTGCTCGCGGAGTGGCTCGGCCGCGACTGAGCGGCGCGGGGCGGCGGGTCGCCGCGGCGACGTTATGAACCACCCTTTCACCTCGTCAGACGCGGTGAACGACTCGTTCATGTCGTCCGCCCACCGCCACCGATGCAGTGAATGACTCATTCCTGGCGTCCGGCGCCATGGGCTTGACCCGGTTTGGCGGACACCTCTGATCAGGGGCGGGAGCTCCTGGAAGGGAT
>NZ_JBFBBQ010000181.1:0-7173 GCF_040682775.1 Amycolatopsis sp. NPDC051106
TCCCGGCACCGCCGCGGGGCCGGGGCGGCGGCAGCATCCCTCATGGTGGCCTTCAGAGGCATCGGGGTTGTCAGGGGATGAGCACGACCTTGCCGGTGACCGTCCCGGATTCGGCCAGGGTCAACGCCTTCGCGGCTTCGGTCAGCGGGATGCGAGCCGCGACCTGCGCCTTGAGCCGGCCCTGCACCGCCAGGTCGAAGACGGCCGTCTGGTCCTCGGCGAGGCGTGCGCGGAACCGGGTGAGGTTCCGCTTGCCGCCCCACACGTTGTAGAAGTGCGTCCGGCGCCGGTTCGGCAGCGCTTTCCACCACAGCAGCCGGGCGACCAGCTTCAGCACGGCCGGCTTCGGGTTGCCCCCGGTGTCCTTGGTGGACGCGCTGCCGTAGGCGACCAGCGTCCCGCCGGGGGCGAGCAGCCGGAACGAGTCGACGATGCCCGGGCCGCCGACGTGGTCGAACACGGCGTCGACCCCGCCGGGCGCCAGCTCGCGCACCCGCGCCGGGACGTCGCCGCGGTAGTCGACGGCAGTGGCGCCGAGCGCGGTGACGACGGCGAGGTTGCGAGCCGAGGCGGTCCCGATCACCTCGATCCCGGCCGCGTGGGCGAGCTGGACGAGCGTGGTGCCGACGCCGCCGCTCGCGCCGTGGACGAGGATCCTGCCGCCGGCCTTCACCCGCGCGATCCGGTGCAGCATCTGATAAGCCGTGATGCCGTTGACCACGAACGTCTCGGCGTCGGCGGCGTCCAATCCGGCCGGCACCGGGACCAGGTCCGCGGCCGGCACGACGAGGTGGCTGCTCCAGCCGCCGATCTTGGTCATGGCGGCCACCCGCTGCCCGACCAGCGCCGGGTCGCCGGCTTCGAGGACGGTGCCGACGACGTCGTACCCGGGCACGAAGGGGAACGGCGGCTGGTCGTAGTACTTCCCCAGGCGCATCTGCTGCTCGGCGAACGAGATCCCGCTCGCCTCGACGCGGACGAGGGCTTCGCCGGCGCCGGGCCGCGGCAGCTCGCGGTGCTCCACGCGCAGGCCGTCCGGCTCGACGAGGCCGGGGAGGACGATTTCGGTGGTGGTGGTCATGGTGACTTTCCTTCCAGATGTGAGTGACTGGTCAATCACTCGATGGGCATGAAAAAGCGACTTCGGGGGTGGGTTCAGTTCTTGCCGGGGTGGCGGATGCCGGCGGCGAGCACGGCGGCCCAGTCGCCGGCGTGCTCGTCGAGGTCGAGGGTGGCGATGAGGTGGCAGAGCTGACCGTAGGCGATGAAGCGCTGGACCTGTTCGCCGCCGGCGCCGGAGCGCTCGCGGGCGAGTTCGGTGACTTTCGCCAGGCCGCGCCGCACGGCGTCGGCGATCTCGGGCGTGTCGGCGGCCGACTGGGCGTGCACCTGCAGCATGAGCAGGTCCCGGTCGGCGATGAGCTCGGCGTACGCGCCGCCCATCTCGTAAAGGATCTTGCCGGGGTCTTCGCCGTCGGCGCGGGCGGCGCCGTTCGAGAGCGCGTGTGCGACGAGCTCGTAACACCGGTCGAGCGCCGCGACGAAGAGCGAAACCTTGCCGGGGAACAACTTGAAGACGTAGGCGGGGGAGATGTCGGCCCGCGCGGCCACGGCGCTGATCGGCGTGCTGTGGTACCCGCCCTGGGCGAACTCGGCGATGGCGGCGTCGACGACGGCGTCCCGCCGGGCGTCGGAGGTGGAGAGCGTGGCACCGCGTTTCGTCATGTGAGTGACTGTACACTCACTCTTGTCGGCGAAGCAAACCCCCGGGCGCCGGGGGCTGCTTGCGAGGGCTCAGACGCCCGCGGTGGCGGAGATCCAGTCGCGGTACTTCGTGATGTTGATGTAGGCCGTGTACGACTGGCGGTCGCTCGTCGAGGCGACGCCGACCTGCTTGCCTCCTGCGTACATCGGGCCGCCGGAGTCGCCGCCCGCGGTGATGCCGTCGCCGCGGTTCGCGCACACCGAGACGCCGGCCGCGCCGTCCGGGCAGTCGATCGAGCTGACACTCACCTTGGCGACCTTCAGCAGCTGCGACTGGCACTCGATCTCGGGCTTGTCGGTGCAGGTCGCGCCCCAGCCGTAGACCTCGGCCTGGTCGCCCACCTTGACGTCACCCTCGCTGCCCAGCGGCGCGTACTCGGTCTGCACCTGCTGGTCGATCTGCACCAGCGCGAGGTCCGAGTCCGGCGCCTCGTGCACGGACGTGGCGTTGACCGTGGTGCCCTTCGTCTGGTCCAGGTCGCCGACGTGGAAGCTGATCGGCTGACCGTCCGCGCCCTGCGTGCAGTGGCGGGCCGTGAGGATCCAGTCGGGCGCGATGATCGTCGCCGAGCAGATCTCCTGGCCGCCGGCGAACATCCGGGCCGCGGAGTGGAGCGAGTCGGCATTGCTGCCGTCGATGATGGCCGGCTGGGCGGCCAGGGACGGCGCCGCGGCCGCCAGTGCCGAGAGCAAAACACCGGAGACGACTACGCCGGTTCGCGCGATTCGCACTTTATGATCAACCTCCCGCCGCGGACCGAGGTCTCGCGGTGACGTGTGGTGAAGGACGCACCTACCGTCACGGCTGTGGGTGAATCTCCGGAACCCGCCGATAGTCGGTTGATCCAAAACGCGACTTTCGTCGTGGGCCGTCCGGTCCATCCGGCGCCATGTTCTGGCCCCCTGTCCCGAATGTGCGCGATTCCCTCACGGGCCGCGGCTTCGCCCGGCTACAGTCCCGCTGCTCGGCTCCGCCTGGGGGCGGCCGCGGGAACGGGGTGCTCAATGGGTCCTGAAGTGCGGTTCCACCTGCTCGGACCGCTGGTCGTGACGGTCGACGGGAGGCCGGTGCCGCTCGGCGGCGCGAAGCAGCGGGTCCTGCTGGCCCACCTGCTGCTCAACGCCAACCGGGCGGTCGCGCCCGGGCAGCTGCTCGACTCGATCTGGCCGGGCGGCCCGCCGACGTCCGCGACCGCCAACCTGCAGACCTACGTGTGGCGGCTGCGCCGGCTGCTGCCGGACGGGCCCGTCCTGCGCACGCACGGCCCGGGCTACTCGCTCGTCGTCGACCCCGGCGCGGTCGACGCGCACCGGTTCACCCGGCTCGTCGCCGACGCCGCGCGGGCCCCCGCCCCGGAGACGGCGCTGAGGCTGCTCGCCGAGGCGGAGTCGCTGTGGCGCGGCGATCCCCTGGCGGACCTGCCGACCGCACCCGCCTGGGATGCCGAGCTCGGGCGGCTCGCCGAGAACCGGCTGGCCGCCGTCGAAGAGCGGCTTTCGCTGCAGGTGCAGCTGGGCCGGCACGACGAGGCGATCGCCGAACTCACCGTGCTGCTGGCCGAACACCCGTACCGCGAACGGTTTTGGCAGCAGTACCTGCTCGCGCTCACCGGTGCGGGCCGGCGGGCCGAGGCGTTGCAGGCGTACTCGACGGCCCGGGAGCGCCTGGTCACGGACCTGGGCGTCGAACCCGGCCCGGAGCTGCGGGCGGTGCAGGCCGCGATCCTAGCGGGCGAACCGGTCGCGGCCCCGCCGGTGGTTCCGCCCCCGCCGCGGCAGCTGCCCGCGGATCTGCCCGACTTCACCGGCCGCGCGGAGTACGTCCGGGAGCTGGAAACCGCCCTGGGCCCGGCGCCGGTCGTCCTGACCGGGGCGCCCGGGACCGGCAAGACGGCGCTGGCCATGCACGTCGCCCACCGCGTCGCGGACCGGTTCCCCGACGGGCAGCTGTACGTCGACCTCGCCGGCACGGGCGCGCCGCTCGACCCGGCCGAGGTGCTCGCCGACTTCCTGCACGCCTGGGGCATCACCGGGAACGCCGTCCCGGCGGGGCTCGGCCGGCGAGCCGCGCTGTTCCGTTCCCGGCTGGCCGGCCGGCGCGTGCTGCTGGTGCTCGACGACGCCGCGACCGCCGCACAGGTCCGCCCGCTGCTGCCCGGCGACGCCGGGTGCGCGGTGCTGGTGACGACCCGCGGGCGGCTGCCGGAGCTGGCGGGCGCGAAGCACGTCGAGCTGACGGTGTTCGGCGAGCACGAGGCCTCGCGGTTGCTGGCCGGCGTCGCGGGCGTCGACCGGGTGGTCGGCGAGCCGGCCGAGGCGGCGGCGATCGTCCGCTGCTGCGGGTACCTGCCGCTGGCGATCCGCATCGCGGGCGCGCGGCTGGCCGGGCGGCAGGCGTGGAGCCTGCGCACGCTGCACGACCGGCTGGCCGACGAAGCCGGCCGGCTGAGCGAACTGCGCGTCGGCGACCTCGGCGTCCGGCCGAGTTTCGAGCTGAGCCTGCGGCAGCTGCCGGCCGACGCGCGGACGGCGTTCTGCCGGACGGCGGTGCTGGGCGCGCAGGACTTCCCGAGCTGGGTGGTCGACGCGCTGCTGGACCGCGGCGGCACGCACGAGGTGCTCGACGTGCTCGTCGACGCGAACCTCGTCGCCACGGCGGGGCCGGACTCCGGCGGCCATCCCCGCTACCGGCTGCATGATCTGTTGCGGTGCTACGCGGCGGAACTGCTGGCCGCGGAGCCGTCGTCGTCGCGGCGCGAAACCCTCGCCCGGGTGCTGACGGCGTTGCTGGCCATGGCGAAGACCGCCGCGGCGGGGCTGCCCCCGGCGTTCGGCGCGATGACCGGGCCGGCCGTCGGGACGCCGGTGGCCACGGCCGCGCCGGGCGCCGACCCGCTGGGCTGGTTCACCGCGGAACGCAAGCTGCTGGCGGCCGCGGTCCAGCTGGCCGCGGACGCCGGCCTCGACGAGCTGGCCTGGCAGCTGACCGCGACGGCCGTCCCGTTCTACGACCTGCGTGGCGCCTACGACGACTGGCGACGCGGCCACCTGACGGCGCTGGCCGCGGTGGAAGCGGCAGGAAACGTCGTGGGAGCGGCGGTCCTGTACCGGGGCCTCGGCCAGGTCCGGCTATACCACGACGAGTACGCGGCGGCGGTGCGGGACATGGAGCGTTCGGCTTCGCTGTTCGCCTCGCTCGGGGACGTGCGCGGGGAGGCGCTCGCGGTCGCCGGGCTGGGCACGGTGGCGCGGGTCAGCGACCGGCCGCGGGAGGCGCTCGGCTTCTACCGTCGCGCCCTCGCGGGCCTGGAACGGGCCGGTGATCACCGGGGCGTCGCGCAGCTGCGGAATTCCCTGGGGACGACGTATGCGACGCTGGGTTCGTTCGCGGAGGCGGATTCCTGGCTGCGCCAGGCGCGTGAGCTGGCCCGGGAGATCGACGACCCGCACCGCGAGGCGAAGGTCCTCACCGAGCTGGGCACGCTGCACCGGGACACGGGAGCGCTGCCGGAGTCGTTGACGTGCCTGCGGTCGGCGTTGACCATCCTCGAGGAGCTGGCCGACGAGCGGTGCAGCGCGTACGCGTTGCTGGGCATCGGGCAGACGTTGCTGGCGGCGGGCGAGCCGGTCCAGGCGCGCGGGGTGTGCGATCGCGCGTTGCGGGTGTTTCGCGAAACCGGGAACCGGCAGGGCGAGACGACGGGCCTGGAACTGCTGGAGCAGGTCCAGCGGCGACGGACCCCGTCGGCCGCCGGACGCGGGTGAGCCGGCGCGGTGGCCGGGGCGCTGCCCGCGCCCCGGCCACCGCACCCCCAGTGTGCCGGATCAGTTGCTGTTGCCCGGTTTCCAGCCCAGGTAGCTGCCGAAGTAGCTCTGCTTCGCGTGGCCGATCGCGCCGTTGACGCTCGTCGCCCAGACGCCGCCGTTGCCGTCCGCGATGCCCACGTGGCCGTACGCCGAGATGTTCCAGAAGACGAACGCGCCCTTCGGCGGGGTGCCCGTCGTGTGGCGGGCGCCGTCCGAGGACCGCCAGTGCTCGATCGCGCTCGCGTGGTGCGTCGTGCGGTTCCACGAGAGGCGGGCGGCCTTCTCGCAGTAGCCCTGGTACGCCGTGCTGCCCTTGCGGCTCGAGTACCACGCGATCGCCTGCGTCGCGGTCCGGGCGGCGGCCAGTTCGGCGGGCGAGTCGACGATCACCGCGCCCGGGTCGGCGATGTCGGCGGCCGTCACCTCCGCGTAGACGTCGGCCGGCGCGGGGGCGGCGGTGGCGACGGCGGCGCCGCCGAAGAGCAGGGCGGCCGAGAGCGCCGCCGCCGGGTAGATGCTGCGCATGGGGGTCTCCCTCGGTGGACGGGTTTGCGACCGGGACGACCCTGCGCGCGGCCGCTACACCGCCACTACACTCGCGCTCTCGCGGTGCTGACGCACGTGAGTGCGCGGAACCGGAAAACTGTCACGCCCGAAAGTTCGCCGACGAGAAAGAACTGCTGCCGCCGGCCCGCCGGAATCCACCCGGCCGGCCGGAGCCGATGCCGGAATCCGGCACCCGGGAACTGCCGGGATCCGCCGAAAGCCGTTTTCTCCCAACGTGATCCTCCCTTAGTAGGTACCGAGGCACCGGCCGGGCGCGGAGTATTCCGTGCCACCACGTCGAATCGTCACCGGCTGGAGGACCACTTCGTGAAAACCACATCAGGAGTCCTGCGTGGACTCGTGGCGGTGTCGGCCGCCGCGGCCGCCGTCGCCGCGCTGCAGGCGCCCGCGGTCGCGTCCGCCGCGCGGACCGATCTCGGCATCACCATGCAGGCCCAGCAGAAGGACCAGTGGTGCTGGGACGCCAGCGGCACCACGATCGCCGACTACTGGGGATATTCGCTTTCCCAGACCCGGTTCTGCCAGATCGCGCACAACGAGTCCGGCAGCGACTGCGCCGACAACCAGGGCTATCTGTCCGACCAGCAGCGGGTGTTCCGTTCCCTGGGATTCACGAATGTCGGGTCCTATGACTCGAACGGGCAGGTCCTTTCCTTCACGACCATCAAGAACCAGATCGACGCGGGACAGCCGATCGGCACCCGCATCGGCTGGCGTTCCGGCGGCGGTCACATGCACGTCCTCTACGGCTATGACAACTCCAGCGGCGCGACCCGGGTGGACTACGGCGATCCGTGGCCGGACAACAGCCGCTACAACTCGATGAACTACGACACCTACCGTTCGAACACCCAGTTCCAGTGGACGCACACGCTGTACGGGATCGAGGGATGAGCGTGCTGAAGAAGGCGATGGGCGCGGCCGTGCTGGCCGGCGCCGCGATGCTCACCACCACCGGCGCCGCGGGCGCGGCGACCGGTACATCCGGCGGAATAAGACCGCGGCGCCGCCGAGCACGGGGAGGACCCCGCCGAG
>NZ_JBFBBQ010000182.1:0-7004 GCF_040682775.1 Amycolatopsis sp. NPDC051106
ACGGCGCCCCAGACGGCGGCTTCCACCACGTCCGGCACCTCGCCGGCGGTCACGGCGACCGCGCCCCGGGTGACGAAGATCAGCCGCGACCCGGCGAACCGCGGGTCGACCAGCCAGGCCGTGACCAGCGCCAACGCCCGCTGCGCCGAAGCCCACACGGCCCAGGTGAGGTCCTCGGTGTCGTCGGGGCGGCAGGAGGCGAACACGACCTCGGGCACCTCGCCCGCGGCCGCCAGTTCGGCGAACTCCTGGTAGGTGGGCAGGTCACCGAGCCCGAGCCCGGAGAGGTCCCCGATCGCCGCGGCCGGTCGTGCGGGGGAAACAGGGTTGGAACACTGTTTCCCACTCACGACCCACTCGACGCGGTGGTGCGTGGCGGCGGGCGCCGGCCGGGTCATCGGGCGCAGGACCACCGACTCGGCCACGGCCACGACCTGGCCGGCCGGGTCGGCCAAGGTCAGCTCGACGGCGCTGCCGACCGGGCGCAGGCGGACCCGCAGCCCCGTCGCGCCGGTCGCGTGCAGGCTCACGCCCGCCCAGGAGAACGGCAGGAGGCCGTCCCCCGGCAGATCGGCGAAGGCCAGCGCGTGCAAGGCCGCGTCCAGCAACGCCGGGTGCACTCCCCAGCCGTCGGCGGAAGTCCCCGCCGGCAGGGCGACCTCGGCATACACCGAGTCGCCCGAGCGGTACGCCGCCCGCAGGCCCTGGAACGTCGGCCCGTAAGCGAACCCGGCCGCCGCACGCTGGGTGTAGAAGTCGTCGATCGGCAGCGCACCCGTGGGCGGCCACTCCGTCAGATTGTCCGAAGTGGACAGACCGGTGGCCAGGAAGCCGGTCGCGTGGCGCACCCAGCTCTCGGCGCGGGTGTAGATGCCGAACGCGTGCCGTCCGGCGCCGTCCGGGGCCTCGACGCGGACCTGCACCGGCACGCCGCCGCGCTCGGGCAGGACCAGCGGGGCCTCCAGGACCAGCTCTTCGACCTGGTCGGAGCCGGCCTCGTCGGCCGCGCGCAGGGCCAGCTCCACGAACCCCGCGCCGGGGAACAGGATCTCGCCGTCGACGCGGTGCTCGGCCAGCCACGGCGAAGCCTCGGCGGACAGCAGCCCGGTCAGCACGACGCCGTCGGTACCGGCCAGCTCCACGGCCGCGGAAAGCAGGCCGTGCCCGGCGCCGGACTGCCCGAGCGACGCGGGGTCGCCGTCGACGTCCGGAACCTCCAGCCAGTACCGCTCGCGCTGGAACGCGTAGGTGGGCAGCTCGACCCGCACGCCGTCGCGCAGCACCCGGGCCCACTCCACCCCGCCGCCGTCGACCTGCAACGCGGCGAGCGCGGACAGCAGCGTGCGGACTTCGGGGCGGTCGGCGCGCAACAACGGCTCGGCGACCACGGCGGTGTCCGAGCACTCGGCGACCATCGCGGAGAGCACACCCGCCGGGCCCAGTTCGAGGAACCGGGTGACTCCACGCCCGGCCAGCGCGCGGACGCCGTCGGCAAAGCGGACGGTGGCGCGGACCTGCCGGACCCAGTACGCCGGGTCGCCCAGCTCGGCCGCCGACGCGAGCGCGCCGGTGACGTTCGACAGCACCGGCACGGCCGGCTCGTGGTAGGTCAGCCCCGCCGCGACCGCGCGGAACGCGGCGAGCATGCCGTCCATCCGGGCCGAGTGGAACGCGTGGCTCACCTTCAGGCGCCGGGTCTTCACCCCGCGCTCGGCGAACACCGCGGCCACCGCGAGCACGGCGTCTTCGTCGCCGGAAAGGACGACCGACGACGGCCCGTTGACCGCGGCCAGCGACACGCGGTCGGTAAGCAGCGGCGTGACCTCGTCTTCGGTGGCCGCGACGGCCACCATCGCCCCGCCCTCGGGCAAGGCCTGCATCAAGCGCGCGCGGGCGGCGACGAGCGTGCACGCGTCCTCGAGGGACAGCACCCCGGCGACGTGCACGGCGGCCAGTTCGCCGATGGAGTGGCCGCCGACGAAGTCCGGTCGCACCCCCCAGTCTTCGAGCAGCCGGTACAGCGCCACCTCGACCGCGAACAGCGCGGGCTGGGTGTACTCGGTCCGGTCGAGCAGCTCGCCGTGCTCGATGACGCCGCGCAGCGGCCGGTCCAGCTCGACGTCGAAGTGCGCGCACACCGCGTCGAACGCTTCGGTGAACACGGGGAACTCGCGGTACAGCTCGCGGCCCATGCCGATCCGCTGCGCGCCCTGCCCGGTGAACAGGAACGCCGTGCGGCCGGTGGCGGCCGTCCCGCGCACCACCGCGGCGGACTTGGTTCCCTCCGCGAGTGCGGCGAGCCCGGCCCGCAGTCCGGCGTCGTCGCCGGCCAGCACGACGGCGCGGTGCTCGAACGCCGAGCGGGTGGCCGCCAGGGACCAGGCCAGGTCGGCCGGGTCGGTCTCCGGGAGATCGAGCAGCCGCGCGGCCTGCGCCCGCAGCGCCGCCTCCGACCGGCCGGACAGCGCCAGCGGGACGAGCCCGGTGCGCCGCGGCCGCGGCAGCTCGGGTTCGGTCGCGGGCGCCTCTTCGACGATGACGTGCGCGTTGGTGCCGCTGACCCCGAACGCGGAAACCCCGGCACGGCGCGGACGATCGTCGGCCGGCCACGGCATCGCTTCGGTCAGCAACGAGACGCTGCCCGCCGTCCAGTCCACTTCGGACGAGGGCTGCTCCGCGTGCAGGGTCTTCGGCAGCAACCCGCTTCGGAGGGCGAGCACCATCTTGATCACCCCGGCGACCCCGGCCGCGGCCTGGGTGTGCCCGAGGTTGGACTTCAGCGAGCCCAGCCACAGCGGGTGCGCACGGTCGCGGCCGTAGGTGGCCAGCAGGGCGTGCGCCTCGATCGGGTCGCCGAGCCGGGTGCCGGTGCCGTGGCCCTCGACGGCGTCCACATCGGACGGTGCGAGACCGGCGTCGGCGAGCGCGGCCCGGATCACCCGCTGCTGGGACGGGCCGTTCGGGGCGGTCAGGCCGTTGGACGCGCCGTCGGAGTTCACCGCGGAACCCCGCACGACGGCGAGCACGGTGTGGCCGAGCCGCTGGGCGTCGGAAAGCCGTTCCAGCACGAGCATGCCGACGCCTTCGGACCAGCCGGTGCCGTCGGCGCCGTCGGCGAACGCCTTGCAGCGGCCGTCCGGCGCGAGGCCGCGCTGCCGGCTGAACTCGACGAACGCGGCGGGGTTGGCCATCACGGCGACGCCGCCGGCCAGCGCCAGCGAGCACTCGCCCGAGCGCAGGGACCGGGCGGCGAGGTGCAGCGCGACCAGCGACGACGAGCACGCCGTGTCCAGCGTGACGGCCGGGCCTTCGACGCCGAGGTGGTAGGCGATCCGGCCGGAAAGGACACTGCCGGCGTTGCCGGTGAGCAGGTGGCCGCCGAGGCCTTCGGGGGCCTCGCGCAGGCCGGCGGCGTAGCCCGAGACGCCCGCGCCGACGAACACGCCGGACTGGCTCCCGGCCAGGGACCGCGGGTCGATCCCGGCGCGTTCCAGGGCCTCCCAGGAACTTTCGAGCAGCAGCCGCTGCTGCGGGTCGGTCGCCAGCGCCTCGCGCGGGCTCATCTCGAAGAACGCGGCGTCGAACTCGCCGGCGCCGGTCAGGAAGCCGCCGTCGCGGGAGTAGCTCTTGCCTTCGGCGTCGGGGTCGGGGTCGTAGAGGCCCTCGACGTCCCAGCCGCGGTCCTCGGGCCACGCCGAAATGGCGTCGCCGCCGTCGGCCAGCAGCCGCCACAGCTCTTCCGGCGACGTGATCCCGCCGGGCAGGCGGCAGCTCATGCCGACGATCGCGATCGGCTCGTCGGCGTCCGCCGCGCGCTGCACCGGGACCGCGGCGGCCTCGGTGCCGAACAGCTCACCGGCCAGGAAGTCCGCGAGGACGGTCGCCGACGGGTGGTCGAAGACGAGCGTCGAAGGCAGCTTGAGCCCGGTGACCGCGCTCAGGCGGTTGCGCAGCTCGACGGCGGTCAGGGAGTCGAAGCCCAGGTCGCGGAAGGGCCGGTCCACCACGACGGACGCCGGGTCGGCGTGCCCCAGGGCGGCGGCGGCTTCGCGCTGGACGAGGTCCAGCAGTTCGTCGGCGGACAGGTCCTGGCGCCGGGTTTCCCCGACCGGGACGTCCAGGGCGGCGCGCACCTCGGGCAGGTCGCCGAGCAGCGCGCTCGGGCGGACCGAGGTGAAGCCGGGCGCGAACCGCGCCCAGTCGACGTCGGCGACGGTGACGGCGGTGTCGCCCGCGTCGAGGGCCTGCCGCAGCGCGGTGATCGCCAGCTGCGGGTCCAGGGGCCGGAGGCCGCGGCGGCGCAGGTGGTCCTCCGCGCCCTCGTCGGCCAGCATGCCGCCGCCCGCCCACGGGCCCCAGGCCACCGACGTCGCGGCCAGCCCGGCCGTGCGGCGACGGCGGGCGAGGCCGTCGAGGTAGGCGTTCGCGGCCGCGTAGGCACTCTGGCCGCCGCTGCCCCAGACGCCCGCGATGGAGGAGAACAGCACGAACGCGTCGAGCTCGCGGTCGCCGAGGACGGCGTCCAGGTTCTCGGCGCCGGCCAGCTTCGCGGCGGTGAACCCGGCGAACTCGGCCACGCCGAGCCCGGACAACGGCGCGGACTGGGCGACCCCGGCGGCGTGCACGACGGCCCGCAGCCCGTCGATGCCCTCGACCAGCGCGGCGACGGCTTCGCGATCGGTGACGTCGCAGGCCGCGATCGTCACGGTGACCCCGAGCGCGGTCAGTTCGTCGCGCAGTTCGGGCGCGCCGGCGGCGTCGAGGCCCCGGCGGCTGGTCAGCACGAGGTGGTCGGCCCCGGTGCGGGCCAGCCAGCGGGCGACCTCGGTGCCGAGCGCCCCGGTCCCGCCGGTGATCAGCACCGTGCCGCGCGGCCGCCACGACGGGCCGGACGTGGTGGCGGGGGCGCGTTCGAGGCGCGCGGCGAAGACGGCGGAGTCGCGGACGGCGACCTGGTCTTCGGTGCCGCCGAGCACGCTCGCCAGCCGGGCGACCGCGCGGTCGTCGAGGGTGGCGGGCAGATCCACGAGCCCGCCCCAGCGGTCGGCGTGTTCGACGGCGGCGGTGCGGCCGAAGCCCCAGAACGCCGCCTGCGTCGCGCTGCGGACCGCGTCGGTGCGGCCGACGGAGACCGCGCCCGAGGTCGCGCACCACAGTGGTGCGGTGATCCCTGCGTCGCCGAGCACCCGCACGAGGCGGACGGTCTCGGCGAGCCCGGCGGAGATCGCGGGGGCGTCCGGCGCGGGCCGCTCGTCGAGAGCCAGCAACGAGAGCACCCCGGCGAAGTCACCGGCGATGCCGGGCAGGTCGGTGACGCGCACCGGGACGCAGTCGAGACCGGAAGTCAGCGACACGAGGGCATCCGGCTCGACGCCGCGCTCCGGGAGCACCAGCAGCCAGGTGCCGGGCTTTCCTTCGGCCGGTGTCAGCGGGCGCCAGTTCACCGCGTAGCGCCAATTGTCCACAGTAGACAGGTCCGCGCGGTTCCCGTGCCACCGCGCGAGCAGCGGCAGGGTGGTCTCGAGGCCGGACAGCTCGGCCTCGGCGACGTCCAGCGTCGAGGCCAGCGCGGACAGGTCCGCGCTCTCGACCGCGGCCCAGAACTCGCCGTCGACGACGTTCGCCGGAGCGGCGCCGGCTTCGGGCGTGCGCGGCCAGAAGCGTTCGCGCTGGAAGGGGTAGGTGGGCAGCACGACGAACGACGCCGGCCGCAGGATCGCGGACCAGTCCGGGGTGTGCCCGGAGACGTGGAGGGCGGCCAGCGCGGCGAGCAGCGTCCGCTCCTCGGGCCGGTCCTTCCGCAGCGTCGCCGTCGCGGGCAGGATCTCCTGCGCCAGCGCGGCGAGCACCCCGTCCGGGCCCAGCTCGACGGACCCGGTGACGCCGAGCCCGCTCAGCGCGGCGACGGCGTCGGCGAACCGCACCGGCTCGCGGACCTGGCGCACCCAGTACACCGGGGTCAGGATCTCGTCCCCGGCCAGGCGACCGGACACAGTGGACACCACGGGAATCTTCGGCGCGTGGAAGGTCAGGCCGTCGGCGACGGCCGCGAACGCGTCCAGCATCGGGTCCATCAGCGCGGAGTGGAACGCGTGCGACACCGTGAGCCGCCGGACCTTCCGGCCCAGTCCGGCGAAGTGTCGCGCGATCGCCTCGACGGCTTCGACCTCACCGGACACGACGGTCGCTTGGGGACCGTTGATCGCCGCGAAACCCGCGCCGTCACCCAGCACGGCGGCGACCTCGTCCTCGGTGGCCTGCACCGCCAGCATCGCGCCGCCCGTGGGAAGCGCCTGCATCAGGCTCGCCCGGGCCGCCACCAGCCGGCAAGCGTCCTCGAGGGACAGCACCCCGGCGACGTGCGCCGCGGCCAGCTCGCCGATCGAGTGCCCGGCCACGTAGTCCGGCCGGACGCCCCACGACTCCAGCAAGCGGAACAGCGCCACCTCGACCGCGAACAACGCGGGCTGGGTGTACCCGGTCTCGTCGAGCGCCGAAGCGTCGCCGAAGACGACGTCGCGCAACGGCCGGTCCAGCTCCGCGTCCATCAGCGCGCAGACCGCGTCGAACGCGTCCGCGAACACGGGGAACCGCTCGTACAGCTCCGCGCCCATGCCGGCGCGCTGCGAACCCTGGCCGGAGAACAGGAACGCCGTCTTCCCGGCGATCTGCCTGCCCTGGACGAGGTTCGCCGCCGGGCCGCCGGCCGCGAGGGCCTCCAGGCCGGCCGCCAGCTCGGCGAAGTCCGCGCCGAGCACGACGGCCCGGTGCTCGAAGGCGGCGCGTCCGGCCAGGCCGGCGGCCACGTCCGCGACGTCGCTGTCCCGCAGCCGCAGCAGGTCGCGGGCAGCGTCGCGCAGCGCACCTTCGGACCGCCCGGACAGGACCCACGGAACCAAGCGCCCCAATGTGGCCTTCGACCTCGTGGGCTTTCGCGAGCGGCGCGGGCGGGAGCAGCAGCCCGCCGCTCTTGTCCGCGCCCTTGCCCTCGCGCAGGCCGCCGG
>NZ_JBFBBQ010000183.1:0-6971 GCF_040682775.1 Amycolatopsis sp. NPDC051106
AACCCGGGCGGCCAGTGAGTCGCAGTGTATGACTCATTCCTGGCGCCGGACGCCAGGAATGAGTCATTCACTGCATCGGAAGCGGCCCCGCGCGAGTCGGGGACCGGCTCGCCGCCGGACTAGTGCGGCGTGTTGCGCGCGTACTCCGTCAACTCGCCCCGGTTCTGCAGGTTCGACTTCGCCATCAAACTCGCCACGTGCTTCTCCACCGTGCGTGGCGAAATGTGCAGGCGGCGGGCGATTTCCTTGTTGCCCATGTTGTCCGCCAGCAACTGCAGCACCTCGTACTCGCGCACCGTCACCCCCGCCGACCGCAGGCTCGCCGGGAGGCGGTCGGAGCCCGTGCGGCGCTGGCCGACCGGGGCGCCGATCTTGCGGAGGAGGCCGCGGCACGCGCTCGCCACCGCCGTCACCTCCGCCTGGTGGAAGTACTCCTCGGCCTCCTTCAGCCACGTCACCGGGTCGCCCCAGCCGTCGGCCGAGGCGGACTCCGCCACCATGCGCAGGCCCAGGTGCCTGCTCACCGGGAACGGGGCCGCCGCCTCGATCGCCGCCGCCACCGCCGCGTCGGCCTGGTCCGGTGCACCCGCGCGGCCGTGGCGGACCGCCTCGCCCAGCAGCACGAACTGGCGGTTCCAGCGCATCCCGCTCACCGCCGTCGGGGGGCGGGCCACCTCCGGCTCCGTCCCGTCGAGCGCCTCGACCAGCAGCCGCAGGCCGTGCTGGCCGGCCAGGTGGAAGCGGCTCGGCTGCCGCTCCTCCAGGGCCAGCACCTGGTCCAGCTCGCGGCGGGCGCGTTCGGCGTCCTCTTCGAGCAGGGAACAGAACACCTGGGCCAGCCCGACGCTCAGCACGAGCTCCTGCGCTCCGGCGCCGCCCTCGGCGCGGAACTCCTCGAGCGCGCGTTCCATCCGCGGCCGGTCCGCCTGGTGGGCGGCCACCATCGCGCGCGTCATGTGCGTGTACTGCAGCAGCGCGACCAGGCCGAGGCGGCCGAGCACCGCGAGGTTCTCGTCGAGGATCGTTTCGGCCTGCGCGAACTCGCCGCGCATCGCCGCGTGCACCGCGCGGCTCGCGTCGACCGCGCAGGTCAGCGTGATCGCACCGGTGCGCTGGGCCTCCGCGCGGGCCAGGTCGAACGTGCGGACGTCACCCTCGGCCAGCATCCGGTGCCCGCCCAGGCGCACGAGCACCTGGGTGCGCAGGTGCGTCAGTTGGTGCTGTTCGGCCAGCCGCCGCGCCAGCTGCAGGTAACGCTCGGCTTCGGCCAGATCCGTCTCCAGCGCCACCATGCCGAGAACCTGCAGCGCCTGGCACGACACGAACGGCACGCCGGCGCGCTCGGCGACCTCCCACGCCTGCTCGGCCAGCTTCCGGGCCCGCTCGGTGTGGGACGGGCCGGGGATGTCCAGCCACAGCGTCGCTTCGACGGCGTCCAGGCCCGCCTTCTGCTCTTCGGTGATCTCGCCGCCGAGCGGGGCGCGGGCCTGCTCGATCTGGTTGAGGCACTCGTCGTGCCTCCCGCCGATGTAGGCCGCCCACGCCAGCTGGATGTGCAGGTCGACCGCCCGCTCCAGCCGGCCGATCTCGGCGAAGCGCGCGGAGAACTCGACGGCCCGGTCGAACTGCCCGGTCTGCCCGAGCGCGTGCAGCAGGGACTCCAGCGCGTCGGCGCGGTCGTCGGGGCTCGCCGTGGCCAGCAGCTCGACGGCGCGGGTCAGCATGGTCACCGCCGTGTCGGCCGCGCCGCCGTCGAGCGCGCGGCGGCCGGCTTCGGCGAACAGTCGGCCGGCGCCGGGGTGGTCCATCGCCGTCAGCCGCAGCGCCGCGGCCAGCGCGCACAGTTCGCCCGGCAGGCCGGGGTGGAGGAGTTCGACGGCATCGGCGGCCCGGCGCGCCAGGTTCGCCTTCGTCGACGGCACGAGCCGGGCCAGCAGGGCTTCGGCGGTCAGCGGGTGGCGGAAGGCGTACCAGCCGGGGGTGGTCTCGTCGGTGGTGACGAGGTGCGCGGCGACGCTCGCGCTGATGTGGTTGTGCAGCATGCGGTCGTCCATGTCGGTGACCGCCTGCACGACCGACAGCGGGAACCGCCGCCCCAGCACGGCGGCCACCGAAAGCAGCGTTTCGCCGTCGGGCCCGAGCGCGTCGACGCGGGTGGCGATGCTGCTGATCAGCGCCTCCGGCACGCGCGCCTGCAGCTCGCCGACGACCTGCCAGCCGCCCGCCCCGCCGACGAGCAGGCCGTCGCCGAGCATGCCGTGCAGCAGCTCCTCGACGACGAACGGGACGCCTTCGCTGTTCTGCCACAACAGGTTCGCCACTTCGGCGGGGACCGCGGCCGGTTCGGTCTCCAGGCAGGCGGCCGCGAACTCGCGGGTGCGCTCGGCGTCGAGCCGGGCCAGTTCGAAGGTGTGGCTGGACGAGCGCTGCGCCGCCGCGGTCGCCAGCCGCAGCGCCTCACCGGGTTCGCCGCGCAGGGTGCCGATCAGCATGACCCGGCTGGACGCCAGGTTGTCGACGAGGTACTCGACGATGAACAGCGTTTCGGCGTCGGCGTTGTGCAGGTCCTCCAGCACGATCAGGCAGCCGCCCTCGCGGCCCGCCACCGACAGCAGCCGGAACACCGCTTCGGCCAGGACCAGGAGGTTGCCGTTGTCGTGCGGGCGGTCGCCGCGGTACCAGTCGGGCACGAGCCGGGCGAGCACCGGCACGAGCGGGTCGAGCTCGGGCGCGGCGGGCGGGAGACCACCGCGGAAGTGCGACAGCAGAGCTTCGGCGAGCGGCCGGAACGGCACCATCGGGCCGATCGAGCTGGCCCGTCCGCGTAGCACCGGGAGCCCGGTCGCCAGTGCCCGCGAGGCGATGTCGGCGGCGAGCCGGGATTTCCCGATCCCGCCTTCGCCGACAAGGAAGAAGGCCCCACCGTGGTCGGTGCGGGCCTTCTCCAGAGCCTCCGACAGTGCGCCGAGCTCCCTGTCGCGTCCGATGAGACGCGTCGACCGGATGCCCATCGCGGTCACTATAACCGGATGGGCGCCCTCCGGACGTAGGTCGAATTACCGACGCCCGGGGCGTCTCACTATTCGGTGAAGCCGCCCGTGACGACCGTGATGTCCATCGTGGTCAGCGAGTTCTGGCTCACCCGCGCCGCCTTGCCGGACAGCGCGTGGTTGCGGGCGCCGGTGCGGGAGGTCCGGGGGAGGGTCAAGTCGCCGATCGGGTTGTCGGTGCCGGCGAAGTCGTGCTCGGTCATGCGGGTGGCTCCACTCTCGGTAGTGCTGGGGGCGGGAGGACTACTGGGGGAAAGCGATGCTGACGGTGAAGACCGGGGTGATGTCCAGGGTGTCGGCGCCGTTGTGGCTCAGCCGCGCGGTCCGGCCGGCGAGGGCGCGGTTGCGGGCGCCGGTCCGGGTCGGCGCCGGGAGGGTGGGGTCGCCGATGGGGTTGTCCGTGCCGATGAAGTCGTGCTCGCTCATGGCGTGTTCTCCGCTTTCTGTCGCGATCGGGGCCGGGGGACGGACGTCAGAGGGCGAAGGTGCCGTTGGTGACGACGGTGGGGCCGCCGAGCGTCTCGAGGGTCATCCCGGAGAGCCGGGGCCGGGTGCCGGCCAGCGCCTGGTTGCGGGCACCGCAGCGGGTCGCGCGGGGGAGCACCAGGGCACCGACGGTGGCTTCGACGGTCTCGGCGGTGGTTTCGGGCATCGGTCGTTCTCTCCTCGGGTGGGACGGGGGTGGGGACGGGTACGGATCAGCGGGTCGGGGGTTGCAGGAGCAGGGCGGACGGGACGCGGGGGCCGAAGCCGAGGCGCAGCAGGCCGTAGCCGATGCCGGCCAGGCCGGTCAGCAGGCCGGGGGACGGGACGCCGTCGGGGGTGCCGCAGCGCGCGCCGTCCTGTTCGACGGCGGTGAGCAGCTGCCCGGTGCGGGTGGCGACCGCGGCGGCGGCGCCGAGGTGGCCGGTCTCGGCGAGGAAGCCGAGCACGTCGGTGATGCCGGTTTCGCCGTGGCACAGGCTGAGGTCGCGCAGCGGGTCCTGCGCGGCCAGCCGCGCGACCTGCTCGTCGAGGCCGCCGAGCACCGCGGGCTGGCCGGCGTAGGCCAGCACCTGCCCGGCCAGGCCGGAGCACCACCCGTGCCCGGTGGCGGCCTTCGCGGGCGGCAGGGTCGCGGTCTCCCGCGGGTATCCGGCGAGGGCCCAGTCGACGCCGGCCGCGCCGTGCGCGAACCCGGGGTCGGCGAGGTCGGGATCGAGGGAACGGACGGCGAGCTCGGCGGCGTAGGCGTCGGCCAGCAGCGTGGCTTCGGCGAGCCCGGTCTGGGTGGCCACCGAGCGCAGCGCGACCAGGCCGCCGGCCAGCCCGGTGGTGTACCGCGGCGACGTCTCGGGTGTCGGCGGTGGCAGCACGGCGACCGTGCGGGCCGTCAGGTCGAGCAGGTCCGGCCGGTCGAGCAGCCGGGCGAGCCGGGCCGTGGCGTAGGCGACGCCGCCGAGTCCCAGCAGCCCGCCGGGCCCGGCCGCGGCGGCGAGGTCCGGATCGGCCTCCAGCGCCGACACCAGCCACGGCAGGCCGGAAAGCGCCTTCCCGGCCAGGTCGCGGTAGCGGTCGATGCCGGTCAGCTCGGCCAGCTGGGCGAGGAACAGCGCCACGCCGGTGTAGCCCTCGCCGAGCCCGGCACCCATCGGCAGCACGGTCCAGTACTTCTCGTCGACGAGCTCCAGCCCCACCCAGTTGACCCGGCCGGAAGCCGAGGACGCCCGGGCGATGATCGCGTCGGCGACGCCGCACGCGGCCGAAAGCAGGTGCGCGGGTTCGGGGCTCTTGCTCGGCAGGACGCGGTCGGTGACCCCGGTGCCCGCGTGCGTCTCGGCCGCCGGGCGGGTGGCCAGCGCCGCGGAGATCAGCCACTCCTGGTCACGGCGGTCGATCGTGGTCATCCCGGCGACCTTCGCGCGCACCGTCTCGAGCGGCGGTTCGGCGAGCAGCCCGGAAAGGCGGTTCCCGTCGGCGTCCCAGAGGTCCGCGGAGCCGGGCCGGCCGGTGAACATCGGGACGTCGCCCGCCCACAGGTCGGTGAGCTCGGCGGCGACGAGCCCGCGGCGGACGTCGTCGGTGCTGTCGTCGTGCAGCAGCCCGAACGCGTCGTCGCGCGCGTCGGCGTCGGCCAGCAGCGACGGGTGCGTGGTCTCGTCGAGCAGCCGCGTGTAGAAGCTGGTCGGGCGGACCAGGACGCGGATCCCCGCGCCGGCGCAGCGGTCCAGCAGGGCGGTGAACTCCGCCGCGCCGGCGGCGATGGCGTCGTAGCCGGCCCGGAAGCCGGCCAGCAGCGCGGCGCCGTGCTCGGCCGGTTCGACGTCGGCGCCGCCGAGGGCGGGCCGGTTGACGCCGGTGCCGACCCCGCCGGGCACCCGGGTCAGCCGCATCCGGTCGGTGCCGGCGTCGAGCCAGTCGACGCGAGTCAGCGCCGGGGCCGCCGCGCGGCCGCCGCCGAGGCCGGAGATGTCGACCGCGCCGTGCTCGCCGACGATCATCTGCGGCAGCAGCATGGTCCGGTGCACCGAGCGGGCGAGCAGCTCGGCGGCCGGGTCGACGTCGAGCTGCTCGGCCGGCAGCACCGGCTGGAAGAGCGTCTCGATGTCGATCAGCACGGGCTGGTCGCCGGCGGCGATGATGTTCTCGAAGTGCACGTCGGTGCCGTCGAGGGCGTGCAGCAGCGCGAGCAGCACCCCCTGGCGGCGGTAGAACCGGTCCACCTCGGTGAGATCGGCGCACGGCCGGTGCTCGACGAAGCGGAGCCAGCCGTAGCCGGGGCGCACCAGGACGTCGACCGTGCGCAGCTCGAGACCGGGCACGCGCGGGTTGAGCCAGTCCACCAGGCCGGTGAACGCCGCGTGCAGGTCGAGCGGGCGGGGCTTGTAGATGACGCGCGCGCCGCCGGCGAACCGCAGCTCGCGGACCGAGCGGCCGCGCTGGTGGGCGTCCCCGGTGCCACCGCTGATCTCGACCAGGACGCCGGCGTCGGCGCCGGTGAACGCGGTGAGGGCGGTGCGGTCGGCGGCGAAGCGGTCGAGCAGTTCGGTGACCGACTCGATCGCGTGCAGGGCCGCCTGCGCGGCGAGCCGGGCGAGCACGGGGTAGCGGTGCAGCAGGTCGGTGAGTCCGCCCGGAGTTCCGGTCTGCCGGACGAAGTCGGCGAAGCGCTCTTCGGCGGTTTCTCCCGCGAGGACCTCCGCGCGCCGGGCCCGGCCCAGCTCCAGCACCAGCGTGCGGGCGGCGAGCCCGGCGAGCTGGTGGCCCAGCCGTGCGGCGCAGCCGTCGGCGACCGCGGTGGCGTCGACGGCGGGCGAAGCCGCTGCGGCGCCGGCGATCGCGGCGCGGGCCGCGTCGGTGAAGGGACGGAACACGGAGGCGAAGGCGGCCCGCCAGTGCGCCGAAGCCGCACTTTCCCGGGAGAGTGCCGCTTCCTGGACCGCACTTTCCCGGGAAAGTGCGGCTTCCGCGAAGTCGACCCACGCGGGGCGGGCGCCGTCGGGGCGGCGCTCCTGCGTGGTCAGCGCCGCCGACCACCAGGTGGACGGGAGCGTCGTGGTCGCCGGGTTCGGCTGCGGGGGAATCACGGGATCGAGCATGCCAGCGGGTGACGTGGGTTACATGGGGGTGCTACGCCCGCATTCCCGCCCGGTATGGGGGCGTTCTGGGGGGTTCATGGGGGCGCCGGCGGCGAAACGCCTGGTCGTGGACTACGCGACTGCGCCGGACGGATGTGGCGGCTGGGCCGTTCGGCGGGCGGGCCCGACAGGGGTCGGCGAGCACATCCGCGTCGCCGATCCCCCGTGCGGGGCACCTCCGCCACCCCGGACTCCGCGGTCGCGGGCGCGGCCGCGGCCCCCCCCCCCCCGGCGCGCCCGGGGGGGCGCGGCGCCCCGCCCAAGGCAGTTCTAACCGCTGCTCTCCACTCAACAACTGTGTGAA
>NZ_JBFBBQ010000184.1:0-6750 GCF_040682775.1 Amycolatopsis sp. NPDC051106
TCGTGCTGTCCCGCGGCCTCACCACCGGCCCGGCGACCGGGATGCGTTCAACGCACCGAAGGCCGCCTTGGGTGCGTTGAACGCACCGAAGGCCACATTGGGGCGCTAGGTCCCCGCGACCCGGCGGACCACCTGGCCGGCCAACGCGGGCGGGCGGCGGACCCGGCCCGAGGGCAGGACCAGGCGTTTCAGTGGGCCGCCCAGCGGCACCGGCGGATGCCCCGCACCCAGCAGCACCTGCTCGACGATCTGCTCGGCGAGCCACGCCACCGTGTCGTTGAGCCGGTCCAGCGAGGGGTGGTCGCCGTCGAAGACGTCCTCGTCGGCGAGCGTCACCTCGAAGTACGAGCAACCCGGGGGGACGGAGATCGCCTCCTCGATCGCGCGGGCGCCGTCGAGCGGGTCGTCGAACCCCGCTTCGAGCAGCGGTTCGCGGTAGATGCGGGCCGCGCGGGCCCGCATGCGAGGCCCGTAGCGGACGACGACCGGGAGCCGGCCGGTCAGGTCGGGCACGGCCAGGCCGTGCAGCAGCATGATCGGCGGCACCGAGTGCACCAGCCGCGGCGCGGGCTCGGCCAGCTCGCGGGCGGTGATCCGGACGCGGTCGGCCATCGCGTCCGGGAGGCCGAAGTAGCGGAAGTCGACGTTGCCGAACCCGAGGCCGTCGGCGACCAGCGACGCCAGCAGCTCGCCGTACCCCCAGATCGGCGACAGCACCACGACCGGCGGCGCCGCGACGACCGGCGACGGCGCGGGCGGGCGCGTCGCCTCCTGCTCGGGCACCTGGATCACCAGCCGCGGCGGCTCGTGCCAGTCGTGCACCTCGGCGACCCGCCAGTAGAGCCCGAGCGGCCGCCACAGCTCGCCGAGGACGTCGTGCTCGAGGATCCGGCGCACTTCGGCGTCGTCGTGGGGGAAGTCCCGCGGCGGCACGACACCGACGTAGTGGTGGTAGGTCACGCGGACCTCGTCGCCGCGGGTCGCCGAGCGGATCCGCATCTCCCAGTCGATCGGCGACGCGGCGATCAGGTTGGCGACCTGGGTGCCGGGTGAGGAGTAGACGAGCGCCGTGGCCTGCCGGAGGAACTGCCCGGCCTGGTCGATGCCTTCTCGCAGCGCCTTCGCCGCCTGGGCGACGTGCACCGGCGAAACGAGCGAGTCGGGCAGGACACCGGCGACGCGCAGCAACTCGGCTTCCCCGAGCCCGGTGACCTCGGCGAGCTCGGCCCAGTGGTCGAAGACGGTCACCTTCGGCGCGTGCCGGTGCTCGATCCAGCTGCGCAGCGTCGACGTCGGGACGCCGATGCGGCGGGCGGCCTCGTCCAGGGAAAGCCCCCGCGCCCGGATGCCGGTCCGGACCGCTTCCGCCCACTCGTCGGCGCGCCAGTGCGTCACCTCACAAAGCTAACGAAACCGGCTAGCTTTGCGCAGGGACGAATCGCCCACGCGGCATCGACGCTGGTCACCATGACGACCACCATCATCGCCCTGACCCTGATCGTCGGCGTGCTGACCTTCGCCGCCGGCGCCTTCCTCGCCTCCGAGATCGCCGTCCGCGTGCTGCGCCGCCGCGAACGGCTCGTCTCCGAAGAGCGCAAGAAGCTCAACGCCGCCTGGAACTACCTGCGGGAGGTCTACGGCGTCAAGAAACCGACCAAGCGTTAGAGCGGGGTGACGTACGCGCCGGAGATGCCGCCGTCGACCAGGAACTGCGACGCCGTGATGAAGCTGGCGTCGTCGCTGGCCAGGAAGGCGACTGCGGCCGCGATCTCCTCGGGCTCGGCGAACCGGCCGACGGGCACGTGCACCAGCCGCCGCGCCGCGCGTTCGGGGTCCTTCGCGAAGAGCTCCTTGAGCAGCGGCGTGTTCACCGGCCCCGGGCACAGCGCGTTGACGCGGATGTTCTCCCGCGCGAACTGGATGCCCAGCTCGCGGCTCATCGCGAGCACCCCGCCCTTGGAGGCGGTGTAGGAGATCTGCGACGTCGCCGCGCCCATCACGGCGACGAACGACGCCGTGTTGATGATCGAGCCCTTGCCCTGGCGCTGCATGTGCGGCAGGACGGCCTTGCAGCAGTGGTAGACCGACGTCAGGTTGACGCGCTGGACCCGCTCCCACGCCTCGATGCCGGTGGTCAGGATGGAGTCGTCCTCCGGCGGGGAGATGCCGGCGTTGTTGAACGCGACGTCGATCGAGCCGAACTGCTCGACCGTGCTGTGGAACAGGTTCTCGACCTGTTCGGCGTCGGTGACGTCGGTCTGGATGAAGGCGCCGCCGACCTCGTCCGCGGCCGCTTTGCCCACGGCCGGCGTCAGGTCCGCGATGACGACCTTCGCGCCTTCGCTCGCCAGCCGGCGGGCCGAGGCGAGCCCGATGCCGCTCGCGCCGCCGGTGATCACCGCGACGCGGCCTTCGAAACGCTGGACCATTACTCCTCCGTGCTGAGAAAGACGTTCTTGGTTTCGGTGAACGCCGCCGCGGCGTCGGGGCCCAGCT
This sequence comes from Amycolatopsis sp. NPDC051106, assembly GCF_040682775.1. Classification (NCBI taxonomy): domain Bacteria; kingdom Bacillati; phylum Actinomycetota; class Actinomycetes; order Pseudonocardiales; family Pseudonocardiaceae; genus Amycolatopsis; species Amycolatopsis sp. NPDC051106. The sequence goes on from NZ_JBFBBQ010000184.1 coordinate 2,497, forward strand.
CGCGGCCGAGGCCGGACTGCTTGAAGCCGCCGAACGGCGTCCAGTAGCGCACCGAAGAGTGCGAGTTCACCGACAGGTTGCCGGCTTCGACGCCGCGCGCCACCCGGAACGCGCGGCCGGCGTCGCGGGTCCAGATCGAGCCGGACAGGCCGTAGTCGGTCGCGTTGGCCATCCGGACCGCGTCGGCCTCTTCGGCGAACGGCACGACGGCGACGACCGGGCCGAAGACCTCGTCCGCCACGGCCGGGTGCCGCAGGTCGGGCGGGGTGAGGACGGTCGGCGGGAACCAGAAGCCGCTCCCGGTGGGCGCACTGCCGCGGAAGGCGACCGGAGCGTCGTCCGGCACGTAGGAGGCGACCTTCTCGCGGTGCGCGGCCGAGATCAGCGGGCCCATCTCGGTCTTTTCGTCGCCGGGGTCGCCGACGACGACGCCGTGCACGGCGGGCTCCAGGAGCTCCATGAAGCGGTCGTACGCGCTCGCCTGCACCAAGATCAGCGACCGCGCGCAGCAGTCCTGGCCCGCGTTGTCGAAGACGCCGTAGGGCGCGGTCGCCGCGGCTTTCTCCAGGTCGGAGTCGGCGAAGACGATGTTCGCGTTCTTGCCGCCCAGCTCCAGCGTCACGCGCTTCACCTGGGCCGCGCAGCCGGCCATGATCTGCTTGCCGACCTCGGTGGAGCCGGTGAAGACGACCTTGCGCACGCCCGGGTGGTCGACGAACCGCTGTCCGACAACGGATCCCTTGCCGGGTAGCACCTGGAAGACGTCCTCCGGGATGCCCGCCTCGCGCGCCAGCTCGGCCAGCCGGATCGCGGTGAGCGGCGTCAGCTCGGCGGGTTTGAGGACGACGGTGTTGCCGGCGGCGAGCGCGGGCGCGAAGCCCCAGCCCGCGATCGGCATCGGGAAGTTCCACGGCACGATCACGCCGACGACGCCCAGAGGCTCCTGGAAGGTGACGTTGACGCCGCCCGGCACCGGGATCTGCTTGCCGATCAGGCGTTCCGGCGCGGCGGAGTAGTAGTTGAGGACGTCGCGGACGTTGCCCGCCTCCCAGCGGGCGTTGCCGATGGTGTGCCCGGAGTTCTCGACCTCGAGCCGCGCGAGGTGCTCGATGTCGGCCTCGACGGCGTCGGCGAAGCGGCGCAGCAGCCGCGCGCGGTCGCCGGGGGTCACGTCGCGCCACGCCGGGAACGCCGCCTGGGCGCGGGCGATCGCCGCGTCGGTCTCCTCGGCGCTGGTCAGCGGGACCGACCGCACCACGGCTTCGGTGGCGGGGTTGATCACGGCGAAGCTGGTCATTCCTGCCTCCTGCTCGCGTCGACGAGCGCTTCGAACAAGCGGACGTCGTCGCTGTCCTGCTCGGGGTGCCACTGCACGCCCAGGGTGAACTCGCCGGGCACCTCGGCGGCCTCGATCGTGCCGTCGGCGGCCCGGCCGACCGGTTCGAGGCCCGCGCCGAGCCGGTCGATGGCCTGGTGGTGGTAGCAGAGCGTCTTGGTTTCCCGGCCGAGGATCGCCGCCGCCCGGCTGCCCTCGGCGAGCGTGACGACGCCGCGGCCGAACGTCGCGGGCGCGGGCTGGTGTTCGGTGGTCCCGCGGGCCTCGGGCAGGTGCTGGACCAGGGTGCCGCCGAGGGCGACGCTCATCACCTGCAGGCCGCGGCACACGCCGAGGACCGGTTTGCCCTGGCGCCGGGCCGCGGCGAACAGGCCGAACTCGAAGGCGTCGCGGTTCGGCCGGGTGTAGGTCGTGGCGTGCTGCTCCTGGCCGTAGCGCTCCGGCTCGACGTCGGCGCCGCCGGTGAGCACCAGCCCGTCCACTGTGGACACGAGCCGGTCGTACGCGTCGCTCACCGGCGGGAGCAGCACCGGGATGCCGCCCGCCGCGACGACGCAGTCGACGTAGACGCGGTGCAGCAGCGCGGCTTCCGTCTCCCACACGAGGAACTTGGCGGGCTCGAGGTAGGTGGTGAGCCCGATCACCGGCCTAAAGTCGTTCGAAGCCACGAACCCGCTCCCAGTCGGTGACGGCGGCGTTGTAGGCGTCGACCTCGATCTTGGCCGCGTTCAGGTAGTGCTCGACGACGTCCTCGCCGAACGCCTCGCGCGCCAGCTCGCTGCCGGCCAGGGCCGCGGCGGCTTCGGGCAGCGTGGTCGGCACCGTGCGCCGGCCGGAGTGGTAGGCGTTGCCGGTGAAGGGCTCTTCCAGCTCCAGCTCGTTCTCGATGCCGTGCAGGCCGGCGGCGATGAGCGCGGCGACGGCGAGGTAGGGGTTGACGTCCCCGCCCGGCACGCGGTTCTCGACGCGCAGCGACTCGCCGTGGCCGACGACGCGCAGCGCGCAGGTGCGGTTGTCGGTGCCCCACGCGATCGCGGTCGGCGCGAAACTGCCCGGCACGAACCGCTTGTAGGAGTTGATGTTCGGGGCGAGGAAGTACGTCAGCTCGTGCAGCCCGGCGAGCTGGCCGGCGAGGAACTGCTCCATCAGCGTCGAGAAGCCGTGGTCGTGGTCGCCCGAGAGCACCGCGCGCCCCTCGGTGGAGCGCAGGCTGATGTGGATGTGGCAGGAGTTGCCCTCGCGCTCGTTGTACTTCGCCATGAACGTGAGGCTCTTGCCCTCCTGCGCGGCGATCTCCTTGGCACCGTTCTTGTAGACGCTGTGGTTGTCGCAGGTGCTCAGCGCGTCGGTGTAGCGGAAGGCGATCTCCTGCTGGCCGGGGTTGCACTCGCCCTTGGCGGACTCCGGGTAGAGCCCGGCGCCGGCCATGTCGTTGCGGATGCGGCGCAGCAGCGGCTCGAGGCGCGCGGTGCCGAGCATCGAGTAGTCGACGTTGTACTGGTTGGCGGGCTTGAGGCCGTGGTAGCGCTTGTCCCAGGCGGCTTCGTAGGTGTCGTCGAAGACGATGAACTCCAGCTCGGTCCCGACGTACGCGGCGAGCCCGCGCTCGGCGAGGCGCTCGAGCTGCCGGCGCAGGATCTGGCGCGGCGACACCGGCACCGGCCCGCCCTGGACGCGCTCGACGTCGGCCAGCACCAGCGCGGTGCCCTCCTGCCAGGGGATCTCGCGCAGGGTTTCGAGGTCGGGGCGCAGCACGAAGTCGCCGTAGCCGCTGTCCCAGGAGGAGAGCGCGTAGCCGTCGACGGTGTTCATGTCGACGTCCACGGCGAGGAGGTAGTTGCAGGCCTCGGTGGCGTGCCCGACGACCTCGTCCAGGAAGTACTCGGCCGAGCAGCGCTTGCCCTGGAGCCTGCCCTGCATGTCCGTGAGCGCGACGAGCACGGTGTCGATCGTGCCCGCGTCCACGCGCGCCCGGAGCTCGTCGAGCGTGAGCATGCCTCGTCTGCGTGCCATCAGCCGCCCCAAAGGTTTGATGCGAATCCTTTGCGGGTTCTTCCTACCCGGTCACGCCCGGCGGGTCAACCGGAACAAAGGTATTTTGTTGAACCATTGGATCGACCGCCGGTATGCGCGGTTTGCCCGGCTGAGAAGACCCTGTGAATTCCGCGCGAAGGGAGGAATCCGGGGTACTCGCACGTTGTACGGGGCAGGAGAGGTGAGATCGATGACCACATTCACGCAGCAGAGCACGATCGGACAGCAGCAGGCGCGGCCCCAGCTGCCCACCCTGCCCACCGGCTGGCCGATCGGTTCCTACGAGTCCTACGAGCAGGCGCAGCGCGCGGTCGACCACCTCGCGGGCGCGGAGTTCCCGGTCACCGACGTCACGATCGTGGGCGTGGAGCCGATGCTCGTCGAGCGCATCGCCGGCAAGATGTCCTGGGGCAAGGTCCTGGGCAGCGCGGCGACGTCCGGCGCGATGTTCGGTGTGTTCCTCGGGTTGGTGCTGAGCCTTCTGAACCCGGGAGCGGGCCTGGTCCCGATCGTGATCGGCCTGGTCGCCGGTCTCGGGTTCAACCTGCTGTTCGGCGCACTCGGGTACGCGGCCAACCGCAACAAGCGCGGGTTCATCTCCCAGAGCCAGCTGGTGGCCCGCAGGTACGACGTCCTGTCCCAGCCCCGCAACGCCGAGAAGGGACGTGCGCTCCTGGCGGACCTCGCGGCACGCAGCGCCTTCGGCCACTGACACCGGTCGACAGGAAGGCCACCTCCTCCGGGAGGTGGCCTTCTTCGCGTCCAGGGCCAGGAGCCAAGAGCGCCCCAATGTGGCCTTGGTTGCGTTAAACGCACCGAAGGCCGCCTTGGGTGCGTTGAACGACGGCGGAACTCGCCCGCGAGCCCGTCCCGCCAGATCGGCT
>NZ_JBFBBQ010000185.1:0-6461 GCF_040682775.1 Amycolatopsis sp. NPDC051106
CGGGAATTCCGGAGTTCCGCCCGGGATCACGCGAGTTCCGGCTTCAGTCACGCGAGTCACGGCTTCAATCACGCGACTTGCGGGCCCGATCACGCGAGATCCGGCTTCAGTCCTCTTCGTGACCCTCGCGCTCGGCACGGCGGCCGGCCAGACCGCCGCGCTCGGCGGCTTCCGTCTCCGTCTCGCCTTCGCGCAGGCCCAGCGCCCAGGCCCGGGACGGCCGCCGGAACAGCAGGACCAGCGCCGCGATGCCGAGCAGCGCGATCGGCACGCCCCACACCGGCTCGCCGGACGGCCCGAGCAGGTACCAGCCGAGGCCGACCACGATCAGCGCGATCACCACCCCGGGCGACCGCGCCCACGTCTGGCCGAGGACGAGCCCGGCCGACGCGGCCAGGAACGCCAGCGCCACGACGATGAACGTGCCGGACTCGACGTAGATGTTGTTGCCCGGCTGCGCGGGCGAACCCAGGCCGTGCACCAGCACCACCACCCCGAACACCAGCAGGGCGAGCGACGGCACCGCGGTGACCACGCCGGCCAGCCGGACCTCACGGGGAGCGGGCGAGAACTTCACTGCGGGGCCTTCCGGAGGGACTTGCTTTGCGGGAGCACAGTGGACTCGACCAGGGCGAGTCACCGTGCGTGAGCTGATTCGATCGTATGCCACCCGGTCGGCCGTTTTCGCGGGACCGCCCGGGCGCTGAGAATTCAGGTGTCGTCGATGAGCGGGCGGTCGGCCCGGGTGCACTTGTCACGACGAGCGGACACTCGTCACGCGAAGGAGGGCCGCCCGGCACAGGGTCACAGGTGCTGTTCGAAGCGTCGTCGCGACCGGTGCTTCCGGTCACCTTGCGCCGTCGAGAGGTTCTCGCGGCGGTGGGCGTCACCTACCCTGCGGTGGTGCGCGCAATCCTCGTCGTGAACCCCCAGGCCACCTCGACCACCGCCGGTGGCCGGGACGTCCTGGCGCACGCGCTCGCCAGCCAGGTCAAGCTCGACGTGGTCGAAACCGACTACCGCGGGCACGCCATGGCGGTCGCGCGGTCGGCCGCGCGGGACGGGATCGACCTGGTCGTGGCGCACGGCGGCGACGGCACGGTCAACGAGGTCGTCAACGGCCTGCTGGCCGACGCCGACGGTGATCCCTCGCAAATCGGGCGAGTGCCCGCCCTGGGTGTCGTGCCCGGCGGTTCCGCCAACGTGTTCGCGCGCGCCCTCGGCATCTCCGCGGATCCCGTCGAGGCCACCCACCAGCTGCTCAACGCGCTGGAGAACGACCGCTCGCGCCGCGTCGGGCTCGGCCTGGCCGACGGGCACTGGTTCACCTTCAACTCCGGGCTCGGCTGGGACGCCGACGTCGTCGGCCGGGTCGCGAAGCGCCGCGGCAAGCAGACGACGGCGGGCCTCTACCTCCGGGCCGCCGTCCGGTCCTACTTCCGGCCGCCCCAGGGCCGGCCGGTCCTGACCATCCGCGTCCCGGGCGAGGAACCGACCGAAGCGCTGACCGCTTTCGTGTCGAACACCGATCCGTGGAGCTACCTGGGCGAGCGTCCCATCCACCTCAACCCGGGTTGCTCGTTCGAGACGGGATTGGGTTTGTTCGCGTTGAACGGTCTGGGGTTGCCCACGGTGTTCAAGCATGTACGCCGTGCTTTGGCTACGAAGAGCAACCAAAAGGGAAAACGTCTCGTGCGTCACGACGACGTGCCGATGATCCGCATCGACGCAGCTGAACCGGTAAACTTCCAGGTGGACGGCGACCTCGTCGGCCAGCGGACCAGAGTGGAATTCTTCAGTGTCCCGAACGCACTCACAGTGATCGTGTGACGACGGGACCGCTGATCGCCTGCGGCAAAGTGCAAGCTGCCGTTCGTCGACGCAGAAGCTCCGCTCAGCGCATCAGCCTTCCCTTCGGGCGGCTGTTTCGGAGAGAAACCGCAGGTCAGAGGGGTCGCTCGGCCGGGTGACCTGACTCACCGATCTTCCGGAAACCCTTGTCGAAAGCAGTGCTTCGTGAAAGCATTCACAAGCACCCAAGAACACGACCGCCATTGACGACTGTGGCGCGGCCCTCCCGCGCCATATGAAGGAGCTCACGAACATGGACTGGCGCCACGATGCGGCCTGCCGAGACGAGGACCCCGAGCTGTTCTTCCCGGTGGGAACCAGCGGTCCTGCTCTGTCGCAGGTAGCTCAGGCGAAGGCCGTGTGCCACCGCTGCACCGTCGCTTCCGACTGCTTGGCCTGGGCTTTGGCCAGTGGTCAGGATGCCGGCGTGTGGGGCGGCATGAGCGAGGACGAGCGACGCGCGCTCAAGCGCCGCCGTACGCACATCGGCACGCGTACCAACGCCTGATATTCAGTTAGCTACACAGCATCAAGCTACACCCGAGCCAAGCAGGTAATTCGCCCGGGCTGACACTGTTGTGTCCAGGCCGTCTGGGGTGATACCTACCCGGTTCGAGCTTAACAAGCGAGGCGAAACCACCCGGCGACGGGTGCGCTGAAACCTCACCAGGACTTCAAGTCCTCACGCGAACGTTGAACGGCCCGGCACACAGCTCCACGTGCCGGGCCTTCACCGTGTCCGGGCTGTCCCGCCGCGATCCGCACCCGATCACGTCCACCGGGACGGAAATGCCCGGCGGTGCTCGAGTCCAAACGCGACTGTCTACAAGCGCCTCGAAAGAGGGATGCGCAGCGCGGCTTCGGTTCCCGTCACCCGCGTCGACGACTCCTCGACGCGGACCTTGCGCAGCGACAGCGAGCCCCGCAGCTCGGACTCCACCAGCGTCCGCACGATCTGCAGGCCCAGGCCGTCCGAACGCTCCAGCGAGAACCCCGCCGGCAGCCCGCGCCCGTTGTCGCGGATGACGACGTCCAGCCAGCGGGCCGAGCGCTCGACGATCAGCTCGACCTTGCCCGACCGGCCCGCCGGGAACGCGTGCTCGATGGCGTTCTGCACCAGCTCGGCCAGCACCATCACCAGCGGCGTCGCGATCTCCGCGACCACCACCCCGAACGAGCCCGTGCGCTTCATCCCGACCTGCGACTCCGCGGTGGCGACCTCGCCGACCATCGGCAGCACGTTGTCGAGCAGCTTGTCGAGGTCGACGCGCTCGTCCACCGAGATGGACAGCGCCTCGTGCACCAACGCGATCGACGTCACCCGGCGCACGGACTCGGCCAGTGCGAGCCGCGCCTCCTCCGACGACGTCCGGCGGGACTGCAGGCGCAGCAGCGCGGCCACCGTCTGCAGGTTGTTCTTCACGCGGTGGTGGATCTCGCGGATCGTCGCGTCCTTCGAGAGCAGGGCGCGGTCGCGGCGCTTGACCTCGGTGACGTCACGCACCAGCACCAGCGCGCCCGCCGCCTGCCCGGCCGGGCGCAGCGGCAGCGCGCGGAACAGCACCACCGCGCCGCGCCGCGAATCGGCCTCCGTGCGGCTCGACGGCTTCCCGTCGAGGGCCTCGATGATCCGGTGCGACACCTCGGTCGCGTCGAACGGGTCGCGGATCAGCGAGCGCGTCAGCGGCGCCAGCCGCGTGCCGACCAGGTCGGACTCGTGCCCCATCCGGTGGTAGGCGGACAGGCCGTTCGGGCTGGCGAACACGACGGTGCCGCTCGAATCGAGCCGGATCAGCCCGTCCCCCACCCGCGGCGACGTGTGCGTGTCGGTCGCGTTGGTGCCGCTCGGCGGGAACGTGCCGTCGACGATCATCTGGCACAGGTCGCCGGCGCTGCCCAGGTACGCGATCTCCAGCGGCGAGGGGACGCGCGGCGCGGCCAGGTTCGTCTCGCGGCTCATCACGGCGATGACGTCGCCGTGGAACCGCACCGGGATCGCCTCGCGCCGCATCGGCAGGTCGCGGTACCAGTGCGGGTCCTCCTCGCGGCAGATCCGCGCCTCGCGCATGGCCTTCGCCAGCTGCGGGTGCTCCTCCACCGTGAACCGCGTGCCGACGACGTCCTCGGGGTGTGCGGTGGGCGCCGTCGTCGGGCGCGCGTGCGCGACGCAGACGAAGTCGCCGCCGTCCGGCTGCAGTTCCTCGGTCACCGGGACCCAGAGCAGGAAGTCGGCGAAGGACAGGTCGGCCAGCAGCTGCCACTCTGCGACGACGGTCTGCAGGTGGTCCGCGGCCTCCCCGGGGAGGCCGGTGTTGTCGGCGAGCAGTTCGGCGAGCGTGGACACGGGTTACTCGACCGTCCCGAGGACGTCACCCTGCTGGACCCGGTCGCCCTTCGCCACGGCGAGGCTGGTCAGCGTGCCCGCCTTCGCGCTCACGGCGGGCAGCTCCATCTTCATCGACTCCAGGATCAGCACGGTGTCGCCGGCGTTGAGCGCGGCACCCGGCTCCGCGACGACCTCGAGCACGGTACCGACCATTTCGGCCCTGATCTCGGCCATCGCACCCTCCTCGCAGCTCGCCCGACGACCCCATCCAACCAGAACGGGACGTCATGACACACTTGAGAGGTTGACCAGCTTTGACGACGAGGAGTGAACATGTCGAAGCGCGCCCGCAAGCGTCGCGACCGCAAGAAGAACGGCGCGAACCACGGCAAGAAGCCCAACGCCTGATTCCCGGCGTCGGCATGACGAAGGCCCCCACACCGCGGTGTGGGGGCCTTCGCCGTGCTCGGGCGCTATTCGGAACGCTGGTCGAGGGTGATCTCGGTGCGTTCGACGGTGACGCCGCCACGGGTGGCGACCGTCTGGCGGATCGACGCGCGCAGCCGGCTCTTCAGCTCGGCCGGGGCGTGGTCACCGCCGCACTTGCGGGCCAGCAGCTGCTTGATGTGCTCGTCGATGCCGTACTCCTCGAGGCACGGCGGGCAGTCCTCGATGTGGGCGCGCAGGGCGGCGTCCCGCTCGGGGCTGCACTCGCGGTCGAGGAGCAGGTAGATGTCGGCGAGCGCCTCTTCGCAGCGGACCTTGTCGGACGCGCCCTCGCACATGTCGTTCATCGCCCCGCCACCTCTTCCTTGGCGCCCCGGACGAAGCCGCGCTCGCGCGCGACGTCGGCGAGCAGGTCGCGCAGCTGGGCGCGGCCGCGGTGCAGGCGGGACATCACGGTGCCGATGGGCGTGTCCATGATCTCGGCGATCTCCTTGTACGCGAAGCCCTCGACGTCGGCCAGGTAGACGGCCAGCCGGAACTCCTCGGGCAGCTTCTGCAGGGCGGCCTTGACGTCGGTGTCGGGCAGGTTGTCCATCGCCTCGACCTCGGCCGAACGCAGCCCGCTGGAGGTGTGACTCTCCGCCTTGGCGATCTGCCAGTCGGTGATCTCCTCGGTGGGCTGCTGCACCGGCTGCCGCTGCCGCTTGCGGTAGCCGTTGATGTAGGTGTTGGTCAGGATGCGGTACATCCAGGCCTTCAGGTTCGTTCCGGCCTTGAACGACGCGAAGGCGGCGTACGCCTTCAGGTAGGTCTCCTGGACCAGGTCCTCGGCGTCGGCGGGGTTGCGGGTCATCCGCATCGCGGCCGAGTACAGCTGGTCGAGCAGCGGCATCGCGTCCCGTTCGAAGCGCTCGGCGCGCTCCGCCTCGGTCGCTTCTTCCGGCGCTGAGTTCTGCGTGCTCGGCAAACCGTTCCCTTCCCGCTCGGCGTCGATGCGCGTACGCGCATACGGCGACGTCGAGTTTACGCGGGGGCCGGGCACACCGCGGTTCGCCGGTGCCTGAGGGCGGCGGCGGCTGCGAGAGCGTGTGGTGGCGAGGGTTGTGGTCACGTGCCGTACAACCATTCGGGGGGTGCGGGCATTCCCTAGACTCCGGGCCATGGCTGGCAAGGGCACCCCGGCGACCGCGTTGCTGGTGAAGCAGAAAGTGCCGCACACGCTGCACGCGTACGACCACGACCCGCGCGCGGAGTCGTACGGGCTCGAGGCGGTGGAGGCGCTGGGCCTAGAGCGCGCCCGGGTGTTCAAGACGCTGGTGGCCGAGGTGGACGGCCGTCTGGTCGTGGGCGTGGTCCCGGTCACGGGGCAGCTGGATCTGAAGGCGTTGGCGGCCGCGGCGGGCGGTAAGAAGGCCAAGATGGCCGACCCGGCGGCGGCTCAGCGCGCCACGGGGTACGTGCTGGGCGGGATCTCACCGCTGGGCCACCGGAGCAGGCTGCCGGTGGTGATCGACGCGACGGCTCCGACGTTCGAGACGGTGTTCTGTTCGGCCGGCCGGCGGGGGCTCGAGGTGGAGCTGGCCCCTGGTGAGCTGGTCCGGCTGACCGGCGCGGTGGTGGCGCCGATCGCGGCCTGACCAGCGCGAACACGCCAGGCCCAGCCGGCCCGGCAGACTCGGGGATTCAGCCGCCCGGCTCCCCGCCGCGGAGGGGGTCGCCGCCGCGAACCGAGCGTCATGAGACGCAGTGAATGACTCCTTGAGTTTTAACGTGTGGTGGTCTTCGTGCCTCGCCGGCTGTTCTTGCGGTGGGTCGGATACCGGGTCCGGGGTGGCCG
>NZ_JBFBBQ010000186.1:0-6395 GCF_040682775.1 Amycolatopsis sp. NPDC051106
TGGGTGTTGGGGGGGGGGGTGTGGGCGTTCGCGGGGGGGGGGCCCCTCTTCCGGGTCACGGCCCCGCCCCCAGGTGGGCACTTTCACGTGAAAGTGCCCATCGGCGCTGTTACACGGTCAACGTCCAGGAGGACAGGTAACCGGTGTCGGCGGGGCCGACGTCGCGGATGCGGAGCTGCCACGCGCCGTTCGCGGCTTCCGAAGAAGCGTTCACGGTGTAGGTGGTGTTGATGTTCGGCGTCGAGCTGCTGCTGGAGTTCTTCAGCCGGTAGGCGGTGCCGTCCGGCGCGACCAGGTCGAGGACCAGGTCACCGCTGTAGGTGTGGGTGATGTGCACCTCGACCTTGGTGGTCGACGACGCGCTGCGCGCGCAGCCCGCGACGGTGCTGGTGCTGCTGACCGCGGCACCCGGGTAGTCCGGGATGTTCAGCCGCGTTCCGTTGGTCACCGGGGCGCACGACCCGGTGGTACCAACGGTGAGCGAGAACGAAGCCGTGTGGTCGGTGCTGGCCCCGTCGGCGGTGATGGTGATCGGGAAGCTGCCGGTCGGGGTGGACGACGTCGTCGCGATGGTCAGCGTCGAGGAGCCCCCCGACTGGACGGTCGCCGGGCTGAACGTCGCGGTCGCGCCGGCCGGAAGACCCGAGGCGGACAGCGTGATCGACTGCGCCGCGCCGGAGGTGATCGCGGTGCTGACGGTGGTGGTCACCGAGGCGCCCGGCTGCACGGAACCCGACGCCGGGTTCAGCGCGACGGAGAAGTCCGGCCCGCCGCCGCTGCACGACGTCGGCTCACCGGTCGCGGTGGTGACGGAGACGGCGTCCCACGCGGCCTTGGTGGCGTTGTACTCGGTGCAGCTGCCCGGGTAGAGCGCGATCGCGGCTTCGAGGGTCGCCTTGCGGGCGGCCTTGTGGTTCCACGACGAGGTCTTCTTCAGCAGGCCGTTGTAGAAGATCTTGCCGGCCTTCTGGATGCCGATGCCGGTGACGGTCGAGTTGTTGCAGGTCGGGCTGTTCGGCTTGCCGCCACCGGGCGCGGAACCCTCGGCGAGCAGGTAGAACCAGTGGTTCTGCGGGCCGGCCGCCGCGTGCACCTCGGTGCTGGGGATCGACGACGAGTAGCAGTTCGGGTCGCCGACCAGCGACGGCTGGTACATGTAGCGGATCGGGCCGTCGCCGACCAGGTTGACACCCTCGCCGACCTGATAGTCCGGGACGTCCTTCGGGTTGTTGGCGTACGCCTCGGTCAGCGCGCCGAAGATGTCGCCCGTCGACTCGTTCATCCCGCCGTTCTCGTTGCCGGAACCGGCACCGCCCGGGGTGAACTGGAAGATGCCGTGGCCGAACTCGTGGCCGACGACATCCATCGAGGTGGCCTGGCGCTGGTTGTCCTGCGAGTGCCCGAAGTGGGTCGAAGAACCGTTCCAGTAGGCGTTGACGTCACTCAGGCCGACGGATGCCGGGTAGCCGGTGCCGCTGCCGTTGATGCCGTTGCGGCCCAGCCACTCCGACAGCATCTTCCACTCGGTCTGCACGCCGAAGAGCGTGTCGACGCAGGCGGTTTCGAGGTCGGTGCCGGTGCCGTTGCCCCACGCGTTGTCGGTGCCGCTGTAGACGGAACCGCCCTCGCGGCCGCAGCTGATGCCGGTGCGGCCCGGGTCGCGCATCGTGTACGTGCTGCCGGACTGCGTCGTGTCGATGGAGACGTTGCCGACGTAGTAGCTGTTGCCGGTGCCCGCGACGTTCACCGTGCCGGGCTGCGCTTCTGTCGCTGCCTTGGCGGAGAAAGTCTTGACGTCGTCCCGCTTGTCGAGCACCGCGCCGGTGGCCGCGTCGACGAAGACGTGCAGGTTGCTCGGCGCGGTGGCGGTGCGCCCGGCGACGACGACCTCGTAGGCCAGCTTGGGGTTCGCCCCGGCCAGCACGACCTTCTCCGGCGCGCTCACACTGTCCACAGTGGGCAGTTGAGCGCGCGCGGTGGCCGCGGCCTTCGCGGCGTCGAGCGCGGCCTGCGTCCCGACGGTGATGGCCGCGGTCTCGGCGGCGCTGGTGCCGCGGACGCGCCCGGCACCGTCGGCGACGACGACCGCGTCCCCGCCCACTACCCGCAGGCCCTGGTAGGTCCGCTGGTAGGCGCCGTAGAAGAGGCCGCCGCCACCGGCGGTCAGCCCGACGCGCTGGAACGATTCGGCCGGTCCGCGCTTGAGCGCGTCCAGTCCCGAGGCGGCGGCTTGGTCGGCCGCGCGGGCGGCGGCCACGTCGGGGGCGGCGGGCTGGGCCGCTGGGGTCGCGCTGGCCGGTGCCACCGGCAGCGCGAGTGTCATGGCGAGCCCGGCGGCGGCCGCCAAGCCCGTTCTGAACCCACGATGGGTCATCGAAGTCTTCCTTCCACGAAGGCAGGACGATGGGGTGCGGTGCGGGGAAAAGGGGGACGTGTCCGGGGTGCTAACAGGAGGTATGCGTCCGGACGCATCCGAGTAAAGGATCAGCGGATCGGGGCGTCAATGCGCCGAACGGACCAACGCCGCGTTCCGGATTCGGCGGTCAATTCGTACAAACCCCGCCGGTGCTGGGGATTCGCCGCGCATTCCGCACCGGAACGACTTTCGTAGGGACTGTTCCGGACACCATCCGAACGCCGGAAGATCTCGATCATCGGGAATCGTTAGTACTGCTTAAGAAAACGATGTCAGTCGGCTTCGGCGCCCAGCGCGAGCAAGCCGTTCCGCAGTACGTTCGCGGCTTCTTCCTGCCGTCCGGTCTCGCCCAGGAGCTCGCTCAGCGGCCGCAAAGCGCGCGCCAGCACCGCCCGCGCCCCGAGCCCGGTGGCGAGATCGACCGCCGCGCGCAAGTTCTCCGCCGCGCCCCGGACGTCTCCGCGGGCGCGAGCCAGCGACCCGAGCTGCAACCGCAGCTCCGCGGCCAGCGCCGTGCCCGCCACGACGGCCGGGCGGACCTGGTCGAGCAACGCGCCCGCCGTCTCCGGCCGGCCCGCCGCCAGGTACTCCGCCGCCAGTTCGACCGTGATCGCCGGGACGTCGGCCGGCCACGCCGTTTCCCGCGCCGCGCCGAGGTCGGCCAGCGCACCCTCGACGTCGCCCGCACGGCCGCGGACCCGGGCTCTCGCCAGCAGGCAATGCGCCATGGCCGGGTGCAGGGCTCGTTCCTGCATCAGGTCGTAGGCCGCGGCGACCGACGCGGCCGCGTCGGCGAACCGGTCGGCCGCCAGGTGGCTGCGGCACACCTCGACGTGGCTGCGGGTCAGCTCGGCCAGCACCGCCGGGCCGCCCCGGGTGAGCCGCAGCGCCGCCTCGGCGTACTCCGCGGCCCGCTCCAGGTCGCCCTGGCGCAGGTGCCGCTCGGCGAGACACGCCCGCAGCGTCAGCAGCATCGACGGCTGCGGGTACCCGTCGCGCAGCAGCTCCGCGTGGCAGGTTTCCAGCAAGTGCAGGGAATACTGCGCCTCGCCCCAGTCGCTCAGCACCGCCGCACGCAGCGGCACGACCATCGCGCGCACCGGCGGCGGCTCGCCCGACAACGTCGTCTCGGCCTCCGCGACGTACTTCGTGCGGGCATCGCCGGTGGAGTACCCGGCCAGCCACAGCAACGCGATGCCCGCCTGCCGCGGCCGGTCCAGGCGTTCGGCGCGGCGCCGGATCCGCTGCATCCGCGGGGTCGCGCGGCGGGCGTCACCGGCCAGGAACCGGTCCGCCGTCTCGATCAGCTCGAGGTCCAGCTCGAGCAGCTCCCGCGGCGAACTGCCGCCGAGCAGCTCGTCGGGGTCGATGCCGAGCTGCTGGGCGAAGAACCGCAGCGCGTCGCCGGACGGTGTCCGCGCGCCGGTCTCGACCGACGACACGTACGCCGCGGAGTACTGCGGCCCGGCCAGTTCGCGCTGCGTGAGCCCGCGCTCGGTGCGCAGCTCACGCAGGCGTTCGCCGACGCTGTCGCTCACTCGGGTCGCCTTTCCACCGGTTCAGGGTAGGCCGCGCGGCGGCGGGGGAGTCGCCCGCCGCCGCACGGCCGGGATCAGCAGGCGCCGGCGTCGCTCCACACGGCCCACGAGCCGGGCGCGCCGGGCTCGGCACCGGTCGAGTACCACAGCGACGTCCACTTGTGACCGTTGTGGCCGACGACGTCGTTGGGCACGTACGCCTTGGCGGAGTCCCACTCGGCGAGCCCGGCGCAGCCGGTCGGCGGGGTGCCGGTGCCGACGGTGAGCGAGAACTGCGCGGTGTGGTCGGCGTCGGTGCCGTCGCCGGTGATCGTCACCTGGCTGGTGCCTTCCGGCGTGGTCGCCGAGGTGGTGACGGTCAGCGTCGACGTGCCGCCGGACTGGATGCTCGCCGGGCTGAAGGTCGCCTTGGCGCCTTCGGGGAGGCCGGTCGCCTGCAGCGCCACCGTCTGAGCGTTGCCCGAGGTGATCCGGGTGGTCACCGTGGTGGTCGCGGTCTGTCCCGGTTGGACGGACGCGGACGACGGCGACAGCGTCAGCGAGTAGTCGTTGCCGGCCGGCGGCTGGCCGCTGCACGTCGGCTCACCGCTGACCGCGGCGACGCTCACGGCGTCCCACGCGGCCTTGGTGGCGGTGAACTCCGTGCAGCTGCCCGGGAAGAGCGCGATCGCGGCTTCCAGCGTGGCCTTGCGGGCCGCGCGGTGGTTCCACGACGACGTCTTCTTCAGGAGGCCGTTGTAGAAGATCTTGCCGGCCTTCTGGATGCCGACGCCGGTGACGGTCGAGTTGTTGCACGTCGGGCTGGCGCCGCTGCCCTGGGACAGGAGGTAGAACCAATGGTTCTGCGGGCCGGCGGCGGCGTGCACCTCGGTGCTCGGGATCGACGCCGAGTAGCAGTTCGGGTCGCCGACCTTCGACGGGTTGTCCATGTAGCGGATCGGGCCCTGGCCGACGAGGTTGACGCCTTCGCCGACGCTGAAGTCCGGCGTGTCCTTGGGGTTGTTGGCGTAGTACTCGGTCAGCGCGCCGAAGATGTCGCCGGTGGACTCGTTGAGCCCGCCGTTCTCGTTGCCGGAGCCGGCGCCGCCCGGGGTCGTCTGGAAGATGGCGTGCCCGAACTCGTGGCCGACGACGTCCATCGGCGTCGCCTGGCGGCGGTTGTCCTGCGAGTGCCCGAAGTGGGTCGAGGAGCCGTCCCAGTAGGCGTTGACGTCGTTGAGGCCGACGCTCGCGCGGAAGCCGCCGCCGGCGCCGTCGATGCCGTTGCGGCCCAGCCACTCGCCGAGCATCTTCCACTCGGTCTGGACGCTGTAGAGCGCGTCGACGCAGGCGGTTTCGAGGTCGGTGCCCGAGCCGGTGCCCCAGGTGTTGGTGCTCTTCGTGAAGATCGAGCCGCCTTCGCGGCCGCAGGCGATGCCGCGGCGGCCCGGGTCGGTCATCGAGTAGGAGCTGCCGGAGCCGGACGTGTCGATCGGGACGGTGCCGGCGTAGAAGGAGTTGCCGGTGCCCGCTTCGCGCACGTCGTCGCGGGTGTCGAGGACGGTGCCGGTGACGCTGTCGACGAAGACGTGCAGCTTGGTCGGGGTGGTCTTGCCGTGACCGCTCACGACGACCTCGTAGGCGAGCTTCGGGGCGTCCCCGGCCAGCACCACGAGCTGGGGTGTGGTGGCGCTGTCTACTGTGGACACGGTGGCCTTGGCGATCTTGGTGGCCTGCTCGGCGCTGAGCGTGGCCTGCGTTTTCACAGTGATCGGCGCGGTGTGCGCGGCTTCGGTGCCGCGGACGCGTCCAGCGCCGTCCGCGACGACGACCGCGTCGCCGCCGACGACCGGGAGGCCGTGGTAAGTGCGCTGGTAGGAGGCGTAGTAGAGCCCGCCGCCACCCGGGGTGACTCCGGTGCGGACGAAGGCCTCCCCAGCGCCCTTCGCGAGCCGGTCGGCGCCGTCGAGGGCGGCCTGGTCGGCGGCTCGGGCGGCGAGCGCCTCGGGCGGGGTGGCGGCGGGGGCTGTGGAGTTGGTGGAGGCGGCGGTGGCCGGGATCGCCGGCACCGCGAACGTCAGGGCGAGGCCGGCGATCGCCGCCAGCCCTCGTGGGGATCTCATGGGGAACCTTTCGGGGACGCGAGGAGTGTGCCCGCCGGAATAACTGGTGTTATTGCGCCGGACGCGTCCGAGTAAAGGTTCCGCCCGCCGGTCGGTCAATGGGCCGAATGGCCCAGCGCCCGGCTTTCAAGATCACGAAGTTCCGCGCGAAACCGCAGGAAACGCGGGGGTTGCCTACTGGTCTGAACCAATTCACCAGACTTTGGTAGGAAACTTCCCCCACCCGGACCACCACGCCCGCAGGTCCGCCGTACCCAGAGGGTCGGCTCGCGTACCCGGAGGGTCGGCTCGCGTACCCAAACGGTCGGACGCAACCCCGCCGAGATCGCCGCGATCCTG
>NZ_JBFBBQ010000187.1:0-6215 GCF_040682775.1 Amycolatopsis sp. NPDC051106
CGCGGCCGTGGCCACGGCCGCGAGCGCGCCGTGCTGAGCTCGGCGCTGCCGTCGCCGCTGTCCGGCGTCGATGCCGCCGACGGGAGCCCGCGGGGCACAGCGTCGGTCATGGTCTGCGCCGGCCCTGCCGGACACTGTGATCACCCCCTGCCGTCCCCCGACAGGAAACACCGGGCCAACGGGCGGACCGGTTCCGGCCTCGGCCAGACAGCGGGCAGCTGACCATGGACGCGGCCTTCACGGCGTTGCGCGGTTACGCCGGGCGCACCAACCGCCGGCTCAGCGACGTGGCCCGTGCCTTGGCCGACCGTGATCTCCTTCCCGCGGTCGTGCCGGGCCGTTGTGGATGGCGGATTCAGGAGCCTTTGATGCGGTTCCGATGCCGGTCGACGGGTTTCGAACACCCGACTGTCCATTGCGGACATATGACGGAGTATCGATCGCCATAACCGACCGTTGTCAGGTGGTCAGGGTCCACCACACGGCGTCGCCGAACGTACGGATGTTCCCACCGGCGGAGCGCCGTTCCACGTCCAGCATGCCGACCGCCCCTACGAACATGACGATGAAGCGAACCAGGCGCGCGAGTCGAGCTGTCCGCAGTGCCCGCAACACCGGTACGACGATGACGATCAGGTCCGGAATGGTGCGTCCAGGAACCGTCCGGGCCGGGGGACGAGGGCGAGCCGGATCAGGTACTCGGCTGCGAAGGCCACCCAGACGACGGTGTCGGTCAGGGCGAACGCGGTCCGCCACCCGGCCGGCAATGTCTCGTCGAGGACCGGTACGACCAGCACGGCGAGGAACACGAGGGACAGCACGACCCCCGCCGGCCGTGGAGGTGGCGGGGGTCGTGGTGGTCGAGCCGCGGTGTTACAGCGGCAGGAGGGGGAGCAGGACTGCGCCGGCGGCGCTGGTGATGGCGACTACGGCGCCGTTGACGATGCCGACGACGGAGTCGAGCAGGCCGCCGATGATGACGATTCCCATGATGGGTTCTCCTTTGTGCTGGGTTGGATCTGTTTGCGGGCCGTGGGGTTCGGTGCGGTGGTCACCCGGTGCAGTTGGGGACGGCCGGGACGCTGCCGACGCAGTTGTTCGGGGTGTTGGCGGTGATGGGGGCGTTGTTGGTGGTCATGGTGCCGCCTTGGCGGTAGACGCCGCCGGAGTTGCCCAGGAGCAGCAGGGCGTGGTTGTCCGTGACGGCGGCTTGGGTGAGGGTGGTGGCGGTGGAGTTGATCGTGGCGATTCCGCCGCCGCGGCCGGCGTTGTTGCCGGTGATGAACAGCGGACTGCCGGAGACGCCCGTGACGGAGAGGGTGCCGCGGAGGCCGTTGTAGATCGCACCGCCATCGCCGAGGAGGGTGGTGTTGCCCGACAGCGGGCTGTTGGTGAACGTCGCGGCGGGTGCGGTGCCGGACGGGGTGTCGCTGTTGGCGAGGCCGCCGCCGTTGTCGGTGGCGGTGTTACCGGTCAGGCTGCTTCCGGTGAGGGTGACCGCGCCGCGGTTGAGGATGCCGCCGCCGTCGCCGACGACGTTGCCGCGGGTGAAGGCGACGCCGGTGACGAGGGTGAGGTTGCCGGTCGGGCCGACTTCGGCGATCCGGAACATTCCCAGGCCGAGCAGTGAGGCGTTGGTGACGGTGGCGGGGCCGATCATCTCGATCGGGGTGGTGATGACGGGGAGCGCGTTCGCGGCGCCGCCGTGGGCGGTGGTGATGCCGTAGGTGCAGCCTCCGGCCAGGACGAGGGTGTCGGAGGTGGGGGTGGAGTTGGCCAGGTTCACCGCCGCGACGAGAGCGTTTTCGCTGCAGGCCACCGGAATGGTGATGGCCAGCGCGGCCGGGGCCAGTGCGACCAGGCTTCCGGTCGCGACGGTGGCTCCGAACAGTGCTCGGGCAATGGTGCGGACGTGTCGCATGACGATTTCTTTCCTGGAGCACAATAGTGGCGGGTCGCGGCGCGGTGCGGCAGCAGGAGAATTCCGCGGAGGACGCCCCGATTCGCCGAAGGGGACGCGTGAGTCGGCCCACGAAAAGACCCCGGCTCGTGATCTGCGTCGCCGTCGTGGCGGGCAGGTCGGCTACCGAGGTCCGGGGTAACGGGAGAGAGCTTATCCCCGGCCGCCGGATGATAGATACCCCAGGCCCTCGGATGGCGGTACGCAAAGTGGTTCATCTGCCATAACTGCACCGATTTGCTGGCTTACGGTCTCGTGCTGCCGCGTGATTAATCGGATTCAGTGGAATTCGATGGTTTTCTCCGGATCCGGCTCTCGCGCCGGGGATATCCTCGCAGAGGAGTGAACTATCGTCTTTTCGTTGCCAGGTGTCCGCGGCGGGGCGAGTGTGGACTTGGGAGTGCCGACGGACCCTGCCCCGGAAATTCGGTGCGAAATGCCATCGGCAAAGTGGTTGTCAGCTGCACTCCCGGTTCCGTGGCTTCAGCCCGGATCCACTCGACACCATGAAGGTTTTCCCATGAGATCAGGCGCACGCACCACTACGGCTCGTCGAACTCGTACCGGCCTCATCGGACTGGGTACCGCCGCGGGGTTCGCCTTGATCGTCCCTGGCGCGGCCTACGCCGACCCGGTCGGTTGCACCCGTGTCTTCAACGGCTCCGGTGACACCGTCACCTGCACCGCCGGCATTCCCGCCGGGCAGATCCTCACCGGTACCGCCGGCAACGACGTCGTCGCCGTAACCGGTGCGGCCATGAGCGGCACCATCAACGCCTTGGCCGGCAACGACACGATCACCATGACCGGCACAGCGGGCACCACGGGCGCTCCCGGCGGCGCCGGCGGGACCGGCACGAGTACCAGCCCGGCCGGATTCGCCGGCGGCGCCGGTGCCGCCGGTGGCGTGGGTGGCCTCGCGCTGGCCGGCACCGGGACGGTCAACGGCGGGGACGGCGCCGACAGCGTCACCGCCACCGGTGGCGCCGGTGGGACCGGCGGCCTCGGCGGGACCGGCGGAGCCGGAGTCCTCGGCGGCGCCGGCGGTGCCGGTGGAGTCGGCGGCGCGGGCGGAGCGGGTGGCCAGGCCGGCGTCGGCATCGTCCACGGCGGCCTCGGCGACGACACGGTGAGGGTCACCGGTGGCAGGGGCGGCGCCAGTGGCGCCGGCGCGCTCGGCGGCCCGAGCGGACCCAGCGCGGGTACCGGTGGCGTCGGCGGCGTCGGGGGCGCAGGCGGAGTGGGCGGTATCGGTCTCGGCAGTTCGGGGATCGTCAGCGGTGACGACGGCCTCGACGGCATCACCCTGGCCGGTGGCGCCGGGGCCAGCGGAAGCGCGGGCGGAAACGCCGGCGCGGGTCACGGCGGTGGCGCGGGCGGTTTCGGCGGCGTCGGCGGAGCGGGCGGGATCGGCAGTTCCGGTTCCGTCACCGGCGATGCGGGCAACGACATCTTGACGGTCACCGGCGGGGCCGGTGGCCTCGGCGGGACCGCGGGGAAGGGCGGCAACGGCGTCGGCGGTGGCCAGATCGGTGGCGCCGGTGGCGGTGGCGGCGCCGGTGGTGCCGGCGGTGTCGGCAACAGCGGGACCGTCAACGGCGGCCTCGACAACGACAGTCTCACCGTGACCGGTGGCAACGGCGCCAACGGTGGCGCCGGTGGCAGCGGCGGCAACGGCTGCAACCCGGC
Source organism: Amycolatopsis sp. NPDC051106 (assembly GCF_040682775.1). Taxonomy (NCBI): domain Bacteria; kingdom Bacillati; phylum Actinomycetota; class Actinomycetes; order Pseudonocardiales; family Pseudonocardiaceae; genus Amycolatopsis; species Amycolatopsis sp. NPDC051106. The sequence goes on from NZ_JBFBBQ010000187.1 coordinate 3,650, forward strand.
CGCAGGCGGCGCTGGCGGTGCCGGCGGGACTCTCGGTGCGGGTGGCGTCGGCAGCTCCGGCACCGTGGCCGGTGGCGGCGGCACCGACGTCCTCATGACGGCGAACGGCATCCCCGGGCTCAACGGCGCAGGCGGCATCGCCGGCATCACGGTCGTGTGCATCTGACACAACCCTCGCTGAACCCAGCCCGGCAGGGCGGCTCCGGCCGTCCTACCGGGCTCGATCCGAGAGGACGACCGTGCCCGGGCCTCTCGGGCGAAGGTGTCGGTCGGCGACGCCGTCGATCTCATGACCAACGTTCCACCCGTGGAATCGAGCCCGAGGCCTCAGCGTTCGCGCCCACCCGAGGACAGAACCGACTTCGCGGTATCGGCGGACAACGCCGGTCAACGTATGGGCAAGGACGCGGAATTCGGAAGCGAACCTCGCCTTCGACGCGGGAACGACCGCGCTCTCACTCGAGGCGCGGCCGGTCCCGTCGGTCTTGCTCGTCCCGATGCGGGCAACTGGGTCAACGGGTGGAAATGGATGGGTTACGGCGTGGTCGGGAGGAGGCAGGCGTAGCTCAGCGGGAGCAGGTTCACGAACGTTCCGCCGGCCCCGGTGCAGATCCGGCCGGCCTCGGTGACGCGGCGGTTGGCGGGGTTGAGGGGGTTGAACACGCAGACGTATCCGACGGGGTTGACGGTGAGGGACAACACTCCGCCGGTCGTGGTGCACAGCAGGGTGGCGTTCGCCGTGCCCGAGCCCGGGCCCGTGGTCGGCGGGGTGCTGGTGTTTTCGCAGCTGGCGTGGATGTCGGGGTCGGGTGCGGGGCCCTGGCAGGTGTCGGTGCCGAGGCCGCCGTCGAGACTGTCCTGGCTGCCGTCGTTGGATGCGCCGATGAGGGTGTCGTTGCCAGCGCTGCCGGAGATCGTGTCGATGCCCAGTCCGCCGGTGAGGGTGTCGTTTCCGGTGCCGCCGGTCAGGGTGTCGTTCCCGTTTCCGCCGTTGATCGTGTCGTCGAAGTCCGAGCCGGTGATCGTGTCGTTTCCGGCGTTGCCGTTGATGGTCTTGCCGGGGTTCGTGCCGCCGCAGTCGATCGTGTCGTTGCCGGGGCTTCCGGTGACGGTCGTGTCGGTCTGGGTCACCCCGGCGCTCACGACGCAGTTGACGGCGGCATCTGCGGTCGGCGGGGCGATCACCCACATGACCGGGGTCGCAAGAACTCCGGCCAGCGCGGCGACGAGTCCCCGGTGGGATCGAGTCTGTCGAATTCTCATGGCTTCATTCCTCGGTTCGTGATCCGCATCCGCGATCAATCGCGGACCTGTCACATCACCGGGGTCCGGGGCAACAGCACAGGAACCTACCCCTGTGTCCGCCCGAATGAATATCGCTGTCCCTCGAACGGACGCACACGGCGGTGGTGCACGGCCGGCGCCCACAGCTCTTGGTCTGACGCCTTCACCAACGCAATTCATGTGCAGTTCGTTTTCCATGCGTGTTCGAGTACATTTATGACGGTTCGACGTCGCGTGTCGATGTTGGTAACAGAGAACACCGCACGGTCGACGTGTGGGGTAAGCCGAAACCGGCTCAAGCGCTTGGCTGCGGCTGAGAAGGTGAGCGCATCGACCAGCTCCGAGAAAACCGGGATGAGCCCGCAGTGCTCGATCCCCACGGTGGCGGCCGTGACGCCGGAAATCAAGCCCTGAAGGGCATGCGCATATGCATCTTCCGTCGAGCTGGTGTCATTTCCTTGATGGCCATTGCGTTTTCCGCCACGGGTGTGGCGGTGGCCACGGGATTCGACGTGGTCGTGGTGACCGCGACCGTCGACGGCAAAGCCGGCAACTGGGGACCCGGCCGATCCGCCACGCCGCAACCGACGCCGGCGATCGCGGCAACGACGCCGTCTGCCACATCATCGGCTGAGCCGGTCATACCGGCCACGACAGCCACGCCGGCGAGCAGCACACCCACCGAGGTGGCATCCAGTCCCGGCGAACCGGCGCCAACGACCACTGTCGGCGCACTGGCGGGAGCCGGTGGGTTCGTGGCACTGCCGCCGGGGATCGCGGTGCTCTACGAGGAGCTGATGGACAGCCATCGGTATCCGTTCGTGATGTGCACGCCGGAGGGCATCCGTGGCGGCGCTCGAGCTTCTGGATCCGCTTCTGGCGGCCGGCCTGGGACGGGGTCGAGCTCGACGACGCCGTGGCGGGGGAGCGGCGTCCGCCGATCCTGCCAACGTTCACTTTCCACGAGGGCCGCCACACCCACAGCACGAGGCTGACCGAGGACGGGATCCCGGAGGTCGCGCGGCGGGCCCGGCTGCGACAGAAGATGAAGAGCATCGCGCGGGTCCACAACCACGTGTCTCCGGCGGTGGTGAACCAGATCCGCGGAGAACCGCCGCGCCGTTGGCGAGGGTGTGCCTCGGCAGGTGACCAGACTGGGGGTCCGGGGGCGTGGGGGCTCGTTGTGTGGGTGGGGGGGGCGGGCCCCCAACGGCCCAAACGAGGGGCCCGCTTAGGGGGTTGCCCAAAAACGGAGATCGGGGGGGTGGGGAAGAGTGTAAAA
>NZ_JBFBBQ010000188.1:0-5875 GCF_040682775.1 Amycolatopsis sp. NPDC051106
TCGGCGGCGAGGGTGTTCCAGAACTGGAGCTCGTAGCTCTGGAAGAGCCGGGCGCAGAGGTGGGCTTCGCGTTCGTCGAGCCGGCGCGCGTCGAGTCAGCAGGCCGAGCCCGCCGGTGACCAGCGCCCGCGCCGCGACGATCCGGGCCGGCGAGCGCAGCACCAGCCGCGTGGTCGCGAGGGTGCCGTGCTGGTGGTCGAGCCCGGACGCGGCGACGCCGATCGCGGCGATCAGCAGCGCCCCCAGCCGGTCGACGAGGCCGAACGCCGAGGTGAACGCGTCGAGGTCGCCGAGGTCGCGCTTGAGACCCCAGTACAGGCCCGACGCGAACTGCGGCACCCCGGCGCCGGCCAGCAGCAGCCACGTCGAGCGCAGCGACCGGGCCCGCACCCATTCGTAGGCCAGCGCGTTCTTCACGGCAGCTCCCCCCGGTGCCGGACGGCGGCCGCGGTCGCGGCGAGGAACGCGTCCTCCAGGCCGCTCCGGCGCACGAACAGCTCGCGCACGCCGACGCCGGCCAGCCCGGCGATCGCCGCCACGCGTTCGGGGTCGGCGGTGTCGACGACCAGGTCGGCGGCTTCCTGCCGCACCCGCAGCCCGTCGCGGGCCAGCGCGACCATCAGCGCGCTCGGCCGGTCGGCGCGGACCACGACGTCGGCGCGCGCGTGCCGCCGGACGAACTCGTCCAGGGGCCCGGCCGAAACGAGCCGCCCGGCGCCGATGACGATCAGGTCCTCGGCGAGCAGTGCCATCTCGGCCAGCAGGTGCGAAGACGCGAGGATCGTGCGGCCCTCCCCCGCCAGCCGCCGCAGGAGGTCGCGGATCCACCGCACGCCTTCGGGGTCGAGCCCGGTGGCCGGCTCGTCGAGGATCAGGTACTCGGGGTCGCCGAGCAGCGCCGTGGCGAGGCCGAGCCGCTGCTTCATGCCGAGGCTGAACCGGCCGGCGGGCGTCCGCGCGACCGGCTCCAGGCCGACGGTCGCCAGGACCTCCCGCACGCGCCGCGCCGGCAGGCCCCCGCCCGCGGCGACCATCCGCAGGTGCGCGGCGGCCGGCCGCGCGGGGTGCACCGCCGCCGCGTCGGTCAGCACCCCGACCGTCCCCAGTGGACCCGGGACTTCCGCGTACGTCAGGCCGCCGAAGGTGGTGCGGCCGCGGCCGCGGGTCAGGCCGAGCATCAGCCGGATCGTCGTCGACTTGCCGGCGCCGTTGGGCCCGAGGAAGCCGGTCACGACGCCGGGCCGCACGGTGAACGACAGATCTTCGACGCCGGCGCCGCCGCGGTAGGTCTTCGCGAGCCCTTCCGCGACGATCACCGGCGCACCGGCTCGTAAGCGTCACGACGGCCGAACACGAACCACAGCAGGCTGCCCAGGAACGGCGCACAGAACGCGAAGATCACCCAGACGAGCTTCATGCCGCCGGTGAGCCGCGAGCCGAGGATGCTGACCAGCGCGGCCAGGAACAGCACGACGAAGGCCAGCAGGATCGCGCCGGTCAGGCCGAGCACGAGCCACGACCAGGTTTCCTCGTGGCCTTGGACCAGGGCGGCCGGATGCATGGTTCTTCTCCTCACGTCGGTGTCTCGCTTCCGAGACTCGCCGATCGCCGGTCCGCGCACATCCGATCTTCGGGGACTCCGGGATAGGCGGAAAGTACTAGGCCGCCCGGACCGCTTGTACGGCTCTTGTACGGGTACCGCCGACCATTCGCCGCACGGAATCGTTCTGGAGGACAAGTGAGAACCACACTCAAGACGGCGGTGGCCACGATCGGCCTGGCCGTCGCGATCACCGGACTGGCCGCACCCGCGGCCCAGGCCGCGTCGGCCTACCCGGTCACGACCACAGTGGACGGTCGCACCGTCAAGGACCCGGACGTCGCGGTGGGCAAGCAGCGCATCGCGAACATGTACCCGTCGGGGACGTCGGTGACGCTGGCGTGCCAGGACACCGGCCCCGACTACGGCGGCAGCACCATCTGGGACCTGACCACGGACGGCCTGTGGATCCCCGACGCCTACGTCAAGACCGGCTCGACGTCGATGGTCGCGCCGCAGTGCACGACGCCGCACGCGTTCCCGGCGAAGGCGGACATCAACGGCCGCGCGAAGAAGGGTGACGCGGCGGACGCGGCCGGCAGCGTGGCGGACAAGTACCTGACCGGGGCCTCGGTGCCGGTGGTCTGCCAGGCCACCGCGTCGGACGAGATCTGGGACTTCACCGGCGACAACCTCTGGGTGCCGGACGCCCTCGTCAAGACCGGGACCGACGGGTTCGTCAGCGGGGTCCCGCACTGCGACACCGACGGCATCAAGCCGGGTGGTTCGACCAATCCGGCGGACCCGCGGGCCGACAGCGCGATCGCGTTCGCCAAGGCCCGCCTGGGCCACACGGACTGGAACAACCAGTGCGAGCTGTTCGTCGAACGCGCCTTCGGCACCAGCGGCCGGTTCGCGTCGGCCACCACGCACTACCAGTGGCAGAAGGCCAACGGCCGCATCCACACCGGCTCGGTCGCCCCGGCCGGCACCGCGGTGTTCTTCACCAGCACGACCAGCAACGGCCACATCATGCTCGCGCTCGGCGGCGGCGTCGCGATCAGCACGGGCCCGTCGGTGTACCAGACGAGCACGTACGCGCAGCGCTCCGACTACCTCGGCTGGGCCTACGTCCCGTCCGGCTGGTGATCGCTTCCCGGCCGCCGCGGCGCACCCGTCGCGGCGGCCGGGTGGAAAAGATCTTCCCCTGTTCGCCAGGAAGTTGTTGCCCATTCACCCCGCCCGGTTCTAGTGTGTCCCGGGCATTGATCGGACTACTGGGGGTCACATGTCATTGCGCCACCGATTAGGCAAAGCCGCCCTCGCGGCGGGCATCCTCGCAGGTCTGGTCGCCGCTCCGCCGACGGCGCTCGCCGCCGCCGGGCCGACGACCCTGCCCGCCTCGCAGTACACCCTGACCGCGAACTACAACCAGTTCGACGCGGTCAACAGCGCGTTGGTGTCGACGCTGGGCACCGCGGCCGTCCACACCGTCATGGACAACGCGAACCACGACCGCACGGCGTTGCCGTCGTCGTTCTCCGTCGCCGGGCTGTCCACGGGTTTCCGGTTCGACAGCGGGGACAACTCCGACTGCACGAACTACCCGCAGGGCATCACGACCAGCCGCGACGCGGTCGGCACGGCCAACAGCGGCAACTACGACGGGCACCAGCTCGTCGTGGTCAGCTGGTACACCAAGGACGGCTGCGACGGCGGCCAGACCCGCAGCCGCATCACGCTGGTCGACTGGGACGCCACCTACCCGAACCAGTACCGCAAGGTGCTGCTGGTCGAGCCGACCGGCACGGCGGCGGCGCCGGACTTCAAGGACATCCCGATCCACGCCGGCGGCGTTTCCTGGTACGGCGACTACCTTTACGTCGCCGACACCGGCAAGGGCATGCGGGTCTTCGACATGCGGAAGATCCTGAAGACGAACACGGGTGGCACGGCCGACCAGATCGGGCACCAGACGGGCAGCACGTACTACGCGCACAACTACGCGTACGTCCTGCCGCAGGTGGGCTCGATCACCTCGAAGACGACGTCCGGGACGAACCTGGCGTGGTCGTCGATCTCCCTCGACCGGGTGAGCAAGTCGATCGTCATGACGGAGTACACGTGCCCGTCCGGCTGCACGGACTACCCGAACCGCGCCCCGCGGGCGATCCGGTACCCGTTCGCCTCGTCCGGCACGTTCGCCGCCACGACGACGGCGAGCCAGGCCTTGCAGCTGCCCTGGTACAAGCTCAACGGCGTGGCGTCGCACAACGGGCGCTGGTGGTTCAACTCGTCCGGCAGCAAGCAGCTGTACTACTGGACGCCGTCCGCCGGCCCGTCCACGTTCTCGTGGGTGAGCAGTGGTGAGAGCCTGTCCTATTGGGAGGACGACGCCAGCGCGGACCTCCTGTGGTCCCTGCAGGAAGGCGCGGGCAACCGCAACGTCTTCGCGGTCACCCAGGCCACCTACGGCGGCGGCTGAGGTAGCCTGGCGGTATCGGACCTCTTGTTCAGCAGCGCGACCCGAGGCGGCAGTGCCGTCTCGGGTTGCTGCTTGCTGTCCTGCTGTTCCTTTCCGGGGCGCCGGTCGTCCATGCGGTAGCGGGTGCGTCCGATGGCCCGGTGGTGGCGACTTCGCAGTCGCAGGTTCTGGTTTCCGGTCGGCATGCGGCGCCTCGGTTGCCGGCTTCGATCCCTTGGGCGGTGGGTCCTTCCTCGGACGGTCCTTGGGTTGCTTCGCCGTGGTCTCTTGTTCGGTCTTCTCGTGAGTCTTCTTACGTCGGCGCTCCGCTTCTTGCGCCGTCCAGTCGTGGGCCTCCTTCTTCGGTGAGCTGAATCCCTTCTCCGGCACCGGTTTTCGGTGTCGTGCTCGCTGCTGCCCGGAGGACTCTCATGTCTGCTGTTGTCTTGTCTCTTCTTGTTGCTACCGTTGTCGTTGCTGTGGGGTTCTTTGTCGCGATGTACCGTCGTGATGAGCCTCTGCTTGGTGGGATCGGGGTTTGCCTTCTCGTGGGGCCTGGTTCGCTGCTTGCCTTTGTGCAGGTCGGGGTTGCTCAGTTCTAGGGATACGGCTTCGCCGGGGCGTGGGAAATCGGCGCTTCTTGTCCTTGCTTACCGCTCGGTGCCGGAGCGCCGATTCCCCACGCAACGGTGTCCCTGCCGGAGTCTTGTTCGCACCTGTTCGAGTGATGACATGTGTTCGATCTTCGGTAATCTTGTTGTATGGAACGGGAAACGGTGTGGCAAGCGGATGCGGTGGCTCTGGCCGATCGCATCTCCGCGCTGCTCACTGTTGTGCGGTCTGCCGAGGCTGAGATCGGTTCTCTGCTGGCGGAAATCGAGTCTCGCGGTGTGATGGAGTTGTTCGGATACCGTTCTGCCGCACGCCTTTTCGAGCATCTCGCCGATGTTCCCAAGGCTGCCGCCGAGACCGTGGTCAAGCGAGCTCGCGCCCTCACCCCGAGCCGTACCCTCGATGGCACACCCATTCCCGCTTTGGCTCCCGCCACTGGCGCTGCCGCTGCGGAAGGCCGGTTGAGCAGCCCGATGATCGACACGATCGTCGGGGTGATGACCCAGGTCCAGCCCGAGCACCGTGACGACGCCGAGCAGCACCTGCTCACGTTCGCCTCCGAAGCCGGGCACAAGCAGGTCGCCGCTCTAGGTGCGCGCATCATCGCCCACCTCGATCCTGATGGCGCTGCACCCGACGAGACCGAACCGGCCACGCCGAGTCGCGAGTTGTCGTTGCGCCGCAAGAGAACCGGGTTCTGGGAGCTGAACGGCCGTTTCGACGATGAGACCGGCGCCCGAGCCAGCGCCCTGCTGGACGCTCTCGCCGAGCGCCACAGCACCGACGAGGGCACAGACTTACGCTCCCCACTGGAACGCTACGGCGACGCCTTCTCCGACGCGATCGACCTGGCTTACAACTCCCCAGACCTGCCGATGCAGGCCGGTGAACGAGCCCACGTGATGGTGGCGGTGTCGTTGGCGGACCTGAAGGCAGGCATCGGCCAAGCAATGCTCGGCGACCTCGGCACCATCTCCGCCGCCGAAGCCCGCATCCACGCCTGCGACTGCAAACTCATCCCCGCCGTCCTCGGCACCCAAAGCGAACCCCTCGACCTCGGCCGCCACCACCGCCTGATCACCACCCCACTCCGCCATGCGCTCTACCTGCGCGACCGCGGCTGCGCCTTCCCCGGCTGTCACCGTCCGCCCCGCCACTGTCAGGTGAGCTTGCCCCAAGGTGGCGGACACCGTCAGAGTGGTTGTCATGACCGCTGGAGGTTGTTCAGATGGCCAGTACATTCTCGAGAGAGTTCAAGA
>NZ_JBFBBQ010000189.1:0-5528 GCF_040682775.1 Amycolatopsis sp. NPDC051106
GCATCGACCGCCTGGCAACGCTCATCCCGGCCTAGCAGCGCCCCAACGCCACATTGGGTGCATCCCACGCACCCAACGCCACATCCGGTGCGTCTGACGCAACCAAGGCCACATTGGGGCGCTTGAGGCGGGCCGGGAGGAGCGGGCGGGGGGAGCGCCTCGCGCACCCAATGTGGCGTTGGGTGCGTGGGGCGCACCGGATGTGGCGTTGGGTGCGTGGGATGCACCCAATGTGGCGTTGGGGCGCTGCTAGGCCGGGATGAGCGTTGCCAGGCGGTCGATGCCCAGGCCGCTCGTCATCAACCTCTCCTTCGCGTTGCCCAGCAGCCGGCGGGTCCACGGCGTGAAGCCGCCGTCGCCGACCTCGGCCAGGCCACCGCCGAAGTCCGCGTACACCTTGAAGCACAGACCCTCGTAGTACCCGCCGCGGCCGCCCTCGCGCTCCGGGAACGGGTGGACCGGCACCTCCACCTCGTCCGCCAGGTCCGCGAACCGCGGGTCCAGCACCGTCACCCCGAGCGAAACCGCACCGGCCCCGAGCGACAAGCACTCCGCCGCCATCAGCCGGGCGTGCTCGGCCAGCGCCGCCCGTTCGAACGCGAGGTCGCCCGAGTCCCGGCCCGCCGTCACCGCGCCGAACAGCGAGAAGTGCGCGAACATCCCGGCGCCGTCCACGCGCTGGGCCCGCACCACCCGCTGGACCGTCGCCAGGCGGACCACGGAAGCCGAAGCGCGCCGGACCGCCGCCTCCAGGGCCAGGCCCGTCGTCGGGTCCGCCGCGACCTCCGTGCCGCGGCCGGTCGGCACCACCCGGTGCTGGGCCAGCCCGGTCACCACCGAATGCGTGCCCAGCGGAACCACCGGCGCGAGCGTCACCAGGTCGAACCCCGACGCCGCGCCGAGCAGAGCGTCCTCGATCCGCCGCAGCGAAGCGAACGGCAGCGGGCTCGCCGCGACGAACCGGTCGTCGCGGTGCCGGCGCAGCACGTCGGCCGGGGCCAGCCGCTTCGCCCGCCGCCGCGCGACCTCCAGCTGGACTGTCGTCAGGTCGGCGCCCGGCAACGCGGCCAGCACGTCGGCCGCCGTGCCGCCCGGGCCGGAAAGGACCCGGCGCCCGGGTCCGTCGTCGTGTGCCATCGCCCAGGTGTACCGCGCGGCCGTCGCCGGGAGCGAGGTGTTTTCGACCCCGCGCGGGGTGACACGGTCGGGAACCCGGCCAGGCGGTAACCTCACCAGCACCCAAGACCCGTGAATCCGAGGAGGGCCCGTGTCGGCAGGGCAGATCGCCGCGTTGATCGCCGCAGGAGCATTCGTGGTGCTGGTCGTCCTGCTGGCGATCCCGCTGATCAAGCTCGGCAAGACGCTGGACGCGGCCACCGAGGCGATCGAGCGCACCAACAGCAACACCGACCCGCTGCTGATCGGCGCGAACCAGACGATCACGCACGTCAACGCGCAGCTGGAGCGGGTCGACGGCATCACGTCGAACGCGCAGGCCGTCACCGGGAACGTCTCCGCCCTGGCGTCGGTGTTCACCGCGACGCTGGGCGGCCCGCTGGTCAAGACCGCGGCGCTGTCCTACGGGCTCAGCAAGGCGATCAAGGCGCGCAAGAAGAAGAGCGCCGCCAAGGCCGCGAAGAAGGCCGCGAAGTGAAGCGGCTGTTCTGGCTCGGCGTCGGTGTGGTCACCGGCGTCGTGCTGTCGCGCAAGGCCGCCGAAACCGCTCGTCAGGCCACTCCGGCCGGGTTAGCATCGAACCTGGGCGACGCCGTGCGCGAGCTGGCGGGCGCCGTGGGTTCGTTCGGCGCCGAGGTGCGCGCCGGCATGAGCGAGCGAGAGCAGGAGCTGCACGACATGGTCGAGGAGCGGGCGGGCGTGGTGACGCCGCAGGCGTCCGGCCGGCACGCCGCCGACCGCCGGCCCGTCCGGCGAGCTCGCCGGGCGGAGCGCTGACCGGTCGCGCCTGCGCGACCCGGAAGCCGCCCCGCCGCCGCCGTCACCCCGTTCTCCGGTACCAGCACAAGGACTGACCCCCGTGGACACACACGAAATCACCGACCGTTTCCTGCGCCATTTCGAGAGCAAGGGCCACACGCGCGTGCCCAGCGCGCCGCTGATCCTCGACGACCCGAACCTGCTGTTCGTCAACGCCGGCATGGTGCAGTTCAAGCCGTACTTCCTCGGTGAGGCGCCGCCGCCGTACCCGCGCGCGACCTCCGTGCAGAAGTGCGTGCGCACGCCGGACATCGACGAGGTCGGCAAGACCACCCGGCACAACACGTTCTTCCAGATGGCCGGCAACTTCTCCTTCGGCGACTACTTCAAGGAAGGCGCCATCGAGAACGCCTGGGAGCTGATCACCAAGCCCCAGAGCGAAGGCGGGTTCGGCCTCGACCCGAACCGGATCTGGGCGACCGTCTACAACGACGACGCCGAGGCGGCGGGCCTGTGGCGCAAGCTCACCGGCCTGCCCGGCGAGCGCATCCAGGAGCGCGACGGCAAGGACAACTACTGGGACATGGGCGTGCCCGGTCCCGGTGGCCCGTGCTCGGAGATCTACTACGACCGCGGCCCGGCGTACGGCCGCGAGGGCGGCCCGGTCGCGGACGAGGACCGCTACATCGAGATCTGGAACCTCGTCTTCATGCAGGACGTCCGCGGCGACCTGAGCCCCAAGCTCGGGCACAAGCCGATCGGCGAGCTGCCGAAGAAGAACATCGACACCGGCATGGGCGTCGAGCGCGTCGCGACGATCCTGCAGGGCGTCGAGAACGTCTACGAGACCGACCTCGTGCGCCCGGTCATCGGCCGCGCCGAGGAGTTCTCCGGCCGCCGCTACGGCTCGAACCACGCCGACGACGTCCGGTTCCGCGTCATCGCCGACCACGCCCGCACCGGCGTCATGCTGATCGGCGACGGCGTCACCCCGGGCAACGACGGCCGCGGCTACGTGCTGCGCCGGCTGCTGCGCCGCATCGTCCGCTCCACGCGCCTGCTCGGCGTGCAGGAGCCGGTGCTGCAGGAGTTCGCGAAGGTCGTGCGCGACACCATGGGCCCGACCTACCCCGAGCTGGTCGACGGCTTCGACCGGATCAACGAGGTCGTGCGGATCGAGGAGGAGGCCTTCCTCTCGACGCTGACCAGCGGCTCGCGCATCTTCGACCTCGCGGCCGAGGAGACCAAGCGCGGCGGCGGGGACGTGCTGGCCGGCGACAAGGCGTTCCAGCTGCACGACACGTACGGCTTCCCGATCGACCTCACCCTCGAGATGGCGGCCGAGCAGGGCCTCACCGTCGACGAGGACGGCTTCCGCACGCTCATGAACGAGCAGCGCACCCGCGCGAAGGCGGACGCGGCGTCGCGCAAGACCGGCCACGGCGACCTCTCGGAATACCGGAAGGTCCTGGAGCAGCACGGCGAGACCGAGTTCCTCGGCTACACCGACCTGCAGGCCGAGGCGAAGGTCGTCGCGCTGCTCGAAGACGGGCAGCCGGTCCGCAGCGTCTCGGCGGGCAAGAAGGCGGAGCTGGTCCTCGACCGGACGCCGTTCTACGCCGAGAGCGGTGGCCAGGTCGCCGACACCGGCGTGCTGCTCGGCGACGGCGTCGAGCTGAAGGTCCTCGACGTCCAGAAGATCGTCCCGGGCCTGTTCGTGCACCGCGTCGAGGTCACCGAAGGCGAAGTCGGCCTCGACACGAAGGTCACCGGCTCGGTCGACGCGCACCGCCGGCTGTCCATCGAGCGCTCGCACTCCGCGACGCACCTGGTGCACGCGGCCGTCCGCGGCGCGTACGGCAAGCGCGCGGCGCAGGCGGGTTCGCTGAACTCGCCGGGCCGCATGCGGTTCGACTTCACCACGCCGGGTTCGGTCTCGGCGGACGTGCTGACCGAGGTCGAGCAGGAGGTCAACGACTACCTGCAGACCAACGTCGAGGTGCAGAGCTTCACCACGACCAAGGACAAGGCCCTCGAGCTGGGCGCGGTCGCGCTGTTCGGCGAGAAGTACGGCAACGACGTCCGCGTGGTCGACATGGGCGAGTACTCCCGCGAGCTCTGCGGTGGCACGCACGTCGACCGGATCGGCCAGCTCGGCCTGGTCAAGCTGGTCTCCGACGCCTCCATCGGCTCGGGCGTGCACCGCGTCGAGGCGCTCGTGGGCGGCGACGCGCTGAAGTACGTCCGCAAGGAGCAGCTGCTGGTCTCGCAGCTGGCGAACACCTTCAAGGTGCCGTCGGAGGAGCTGCCGGGCCGCATCGAGGACGTCCTGACCCGGCTGAAGAACGCCGAGAAGGAGATCACGCAGCTCAAGACCCAGCAGGTGCTGGGCTCGGCGGGCTCGCTGCTCGACAAGGCGCAGGAGATCGGCGGCGTCACCGTGGTGGCCGAGGTCGTCCCGGACGTCGACGGCAACGGCCTGCGCGCCCTCGCGTCGGACCTCCGCGGCCGGCTCGGCTCGCGGCCCGGTGTGGTGGCGCTGTTCTCGCCGGCCGGCGAGAAGCTCAGCTTCGTCGTCGCGACGACCAAGGCGGCCCAGGACAAGGGCATCGCCGCGGGCAAGCTCGTGCCGTCGTTCGCCGAGAAGATCGGCGGCCGCGGCGGCGGCAAGCCCGACATGGCCCAGGGCGGTGGCACGAACCCGGCCGGCGCGAACGAGGCGGTCACGGCCCTGCGCGCGGCGATTGCCGGCATTGGTTAACCGCGGAAACCGCGGCCCGGACCGGCCCGGGCCGGGCGATCCGGGCCGGGGGCGGCGGCTCGGTGTCGATGTCGGATCCGTCCGGGTCGGCGTCGCACTGAGCGATCCGGCCCCCGTGCTCGCGTCGCCATTGGTTACCCTCTCCCGCGATGCGACCGACGACAGTGATCTGGACCAGCTGGCCGCCCTCGTCACCGAGCACGAGGTGGTCGAGGTGATCGTGGGCTTGCCGCGAACGCTCGCCAACCGGCAGGGTCCGGCGGCCGAGCTGGCGATCGCGTATTCTGAACGCCTGGCCGGGCGCATCGCGCCCGTGCCGGTCCGGCTGGGCGACGAGCGGCTGACCACGGTCACCGCATCCCGCATCCTCTCCCAGCGCGGGGTCAAAGGCCGCAAGCAGCGCGCGGTGGTCGACCAGGCCGCCGCCGTGGAGATCCTGCAGGCCTGGATCGACGCCGCCGCTGCGCACCGCGCCCGGGAGGGAGACCGATGAACGACGAGCAGCCACCCGAGCCCCCTCGCGGGCGCAGGCGACTCCGGGAACCGGGGCCGGCCACCCCGCCGCCGTCCCGGCCCGCACCACGCCGTGCGGATCCGCAGGATCCCCACGCGAGTGGTTACCAGGAGCTTCCGCAGCCGTCTCGGCGCAGCGGCTCCCACGAGCTGCCCCAGCCGTCGCGCCGGGCGCGGCCCGAGGCGGGCCCCGACCCGCGTCGCGACGCGCCGCCGGGCGGCCGCCGTCGCCGCCTCGAGCCGAGATCGGAAGAGCGGCGGGGAGGGAAAGAGTGTAGAAGAAAGAGGGTAAAACTCGGTGGGGGGCGGGTCATTGAAG
>NZ_JBFBBQ010000190.1:0-5462 GCF_040682775.1 Amycolatopsis sp. NPDC051106
ACGATCGATGCCTGGGCGATCTGGGACCCCTACACCGCGCAGGCCCGTTTCTCACTCACGACGGCGTGGTGGTGGGTGCGGCAGATCAGCGCGGCACTACTTCTTCAGGACCTCGATGGACGGGTAGTCCGGCATGCGCCGGAAGTCCAGGGCCGCGGACTTGAGGTTCTTCGACTTCGCCGCGACGCCCTTCTCGTCCCACGTCGGGATCGACGGCAGGTCCTTCGCGATCAGGTCCTCGGCCTGCTGGTACAGCTTGACCGCCGCCTCCTTGTCGGCGGTTGCGTCCGCCTGCGCGAGGAGCGCGTCGACCTGCGGGTTCGAGTACGACGAGTCGTTCGAGGAGCCGCCGGTCTTGTAGATCGGGTTGAGGAAGTCCTCGATGGACGGGTAGTCCGCCGACCAGTCGGAGCGGCCCATACCGGTCAGCTTCTTGCCGGTGACGATGCTGCGCCACTGGCCGAAGTCGGTGGCCGGCACGAAGTCGCACTCGACGCCGAGGGTGTTCTTGATGCTGTTGCACGCCGCGACCAGCGGTTCCTTGCGGCCGCCGTCCGCGTTGGACGCGATGGTCAGCTTGCCCTTGAAGCCGGACTTCGCGAAGGCCTCCTTGGCCGCCGCCGGGTCGAACTTGCAGAACTGGCAGACCCCCGAGCGGGCACCGGTGATGCCCTGGGCGACGTACCCGTCCAGCGGGACGTAGGTGTCGTTCATGACGGTCTTGGTGATCTGCGCGCGGTCGATCGACATCGAGATGGCCTTGCGCAGCTCGAGGTTGTCGTAGCCCGGCACGTAGTACGGCACGGCGATGGTGCTGACCCCGAGCAGGTGGCCGGTGACGAGCCGGTCGCCGAGGTCGGCCTTGTACTTGCCGCCCGCGACCGCCGACGGCGGCAGCGCCTCCATGAAGTCGAGCCGCCCGCTCAGCAGGTCCTGGTAGGCGGTCTCCTGGCTGGAGTAGATCTTGATGTTCAGGTCTTTGAAGTGGACCTTGTCGTCACCCTTGTAGTCGTCGTTGCGGGTGAGCTTGATGTCCTGGTTCGGCGTCCGCGAGACGAACTTCATCGGGCCGTTGCCGATCGGGTGCTGCTCGAACGCCTTGGGGTCCTTGAAGAACGCGTCGGGCAGCGGCGCGAACGCCTGGTAGCCGACCTTGATGTCGAACACCGAGAACGGCGAGCTCAGCGTCACCTGGAACTCGTAGTCGCCCTTCTGCACCAGGCCGGACATCTTGTCCGTGGCGGGCTTGGCGTTCTCGTCATCGGGGTGGACGTCCTTGTACCCCTGGATGTTCGAGAAGAAGTCCGTGTTGAGCTGGCCGTTCGGCGCGTAGGCGCCGTAGTTCCAGGCGTCGATGAAGTTGTGCGCCTTCACCTCGGTGCCGTCGTGGAACTTCCAGCCCTGCTTGATCTTGATGTCGTAGACCTTGGAGTCGGTCGTGGTGATCGAGTCCGCCATCAGGTTGAACGGCTTGGCGTCCGCACCCTTGAAGCCGACCAGCGTGGCGAACAGCGCCTGGATGGCCTTCGTGCCGCCGAGGTCGTTGATGTTGGTCGGGACCAGTGCGTTCTGCGGTTCGGTGCCGTAGACGCTGACCGTGCCGTCCGGGTCCGTCTCGCCGGCGCCCGCGGAGCTGCCCGAACCGCCGCCGCACGCGGCGAGCGCGAGCGCCAGCGAGGTCATCACCACCGTGGGTCCCCAGAGCCTGCGCGAACGACGCATGTCCCCTCCATCTCCGTCTGTCCGAAAGGTGAGACGCACGCTATCGGGGGCGGCGAAGCCGATCACAGGACTGCGGTGTTGCAAATCAGTGACGGTCGTCAGGACCACCTGGTTGGAGCACGACCAACGTAGGAATTCGGGTACTCCGGACGGAGTAGCGCGGACACGTGGTCATCACGCGCTCACGTTCGGTTCGTGTTCGATTCCCGTTGTGGCGCAAGCCCTTTCGGATGTCCGAACGGGCCGGTGGGGTGGTTGTCAAGAGGCCTGGGTGGCCGGAACCGGACTCACGCGAGCGAGAGGGCGATCCCGTCCAGGATGTCGTGCTCGCTGACCACCAGCTCGGTCGGGCCGCCGCGGGCCGCGAGCTGCTCGGCGAGGGTCTGGACCACCACCGCGCCGCCGGCGATCACGTCGACGCGGCCCGGGTGGATCACCGGGTTCGCCGCGCGGGTGGCGTGGTTTTCGGCCAGCAGCTTCGTCGCGAGCCGGTCGATGTCCGCGGGGCCGAGCTTCGACAGGTGGACGCGGTCGCTGTCGTACTCCGGCAGCCCGAGCGCGATCGCCGAAAGCGTGGTCACCGTGCCGGCGACGCCGACCCAGGTCTTCGCGCGGGCGACGTCGACGACGTCGAACGCCTCGGTCAGGACCTTGCCGGCCAGGTCGCGGGCCGCCGCGATCTCTTCCGCCGTCGGCGGGTCGCTCTTCAGCGCGCGCTCGGTGATCCGGACGCAGCCGATGTCGACCGACTTCGCCGCGATCACCTCGGCCTTGCGGCCGTCCCAGGTGCCGAGGACGAGCTCGGTCGAGCCGCCGCCGACGTCGGCCACGACGAACGGGCCGTCGTCCGGGTCCTGCTCGCCGACCGCGCCGGTGAAGGACAGCCGGGCCTCCTCGTCGCCGGTGATCACCTCGGCCTCGACGCCGAGGGTCTCGCGCGTCATGCGGAAGAAGTCATCGCGGTTCTTCGCGTCGCGGGTGGCGGAGGTGGCGACCATCCGCACCTTCTCGGCGCCCTTGCGCCGGGCGGCGACCGTGTAGTCGGCGAGCGCGGCCCGGGTGCGTTCGATGGCTTCGGGCGCCAGCTGCCCGGTGGCGTCGACGCCCTGGCCGAGCCGGACGATCCGCATCTCGCGGTGCAGGTCGCGCAGGTCGACCGTGCCGTCGTGGCGCGGCGTCAGCTCGGCGACGAGCAGGCGGATGGAGTTGGTCCCACAGTCGATCGCGGCAACACGAGGCATGCGATCCACCCTAGCCAACCCGCCACTTTCGTCGTGAAAGTGCCACTCGCGGGGCCGAATACGCATCTTTCCCTACGAAAGTGACGCCTTCGCGGTCACGGCGTGGGGGTGGCCGGCGGCGCTGTGGTCGTGGTCAGGGTGGTCGTGGTGCTGACCGAGGTGACCGTCTGGCCGCACGTCGGTGTCGGGGTCGGCGTCGGGCTCGGTGAGGTCTCGGCCGGAGGCGTCGTGGTCGTCGACGGCGGCGGGGTCGTCGTCGTGGTCACGCTCGTGACCGTCGTCGTGGTGACCTTCGTGACCGGCGGGATGCACGCCGGCGGTTTCGTCGTCGTGCCCGGGCTGGTCGTCGTCGGCGGCGGGGCGCTCGTCGGTGTCGTCGACGGGACCGGGGGCGGCGGGACCGCCGGCGCGGGCGGGCCGGCCGCCGCGTTCGGGGCGCCGATCGGGACCGTGCTGTCCGGCACCTGCATGATCCCGTTGCGGTAGGCCTCGGCCCACAGGATCACGGTGTTCACGTACGTGTCGGAGTTGTTGTAGCGGTAGATCGCGCCGCGCAGCTGGTCCGGGTTCGCCAGGTCGAAGCCACCGGAGCAGAGGTAGCGGCCGGTGGCCAGGGCCGCGTCGAAGATGTTGTTGGGGTCGGACTTGCCGTCGCCGTTGCCGTCGGAGGCGTACCCGCGCCAGGTCGCCGGGATGAACTGGGTCGGGCCGACCGCGCGGTCCCACACCGGGTCCGTGTCGAGCTCGCCGTGGTCGGTGTCCGGGATCGCGGCGAACGCGCCCTGGCCGTTGAGCTGCGGGCCGAGGATCGGCTCACGCGTGGTGCCGTTCGCGTCGACGTACCCGCCGCGCGCGTGGTTGGACTCGATCCGGCCGATGCTGGCGATCAGGGCCCAGTCGATGTGGCACGCGGCCTGCTCGCGGCCGAGGATGTCGGCGGCGTTCTTGTACGCGGCGAGTGCGGTGGCGGGGATGCCGAGGGGGCCGTCGGGGAGTTCGTACGCCGGGAGCGGCAGCGGGGTGGGCGCGCCGGGGAGGGTGCCGTCGACGGCGATCTGCTGGATGGCGGCGTGCCCGGGGTCGTAGCCCTGGCCGAGGGCGGCGTCGCGGGAGTGGTCACCGGTGCCGCCGAGCCAGCCGAGGGTGCCGCCGCCGGCGACCAGCGCCGGGAGCACCGCGAAGATGCCGGTGATCAGGGGGTACGCCGTGCGGTGGCGGATGCCGAATCTTCGGGTGTGGCTTCCGACTGCGTCAGGCAGTCGCCGCACGCGCATTGCTCTGAGCCCTCCTGGCCGGTTCGGTCCCACCCTCGGGTGACAGCCTGCCGTACCCGGGGCGCGGTTTCACCCCTTCGGGAGTCTGAATCTCGCCGGACGGGGGTTTTCGCTCACCCAGCCCAGTTATCTGTTTACGACGCGCGAGCGTTACTCGGCACAGTCCCCCGTGGGCCACCCGTTCGCTTTAAGGAGCTCCAACGTCTCGTCACCGAACGGATTCACGCCCGGACCGACCGCGAGCGAGTGCGCGACGTGCACGTGGAGACACTTGACCCGCCCGGGCATGCCCCCGGCGGTGACCTGGTGGCCGAGCGGCTCGATCGCGTCGCGCTCGGCGAGGTAGGTCTCGTGGGTGCGCTGGTACCGCGCGGCGAGCTCGGGATCGGTGGAGAGCCGCTCGGTCATCTCCTTCATGATCCCGGAGGCCTCGATCGTGCCGATCATCGAGTTCAGCTTCGGGCAGGTCAGGTAGTAGAGCGTCGGGAACGGCGTGCCGTTCTCCAGCCGCGGGCTGGTCTGCACCACCGACGGGTGCCCGCTCGGGCACCGCGCGGCCACGGCCCGCAGCGCCCGCGGCGGCCGTCCGAGCTGCTCCGCGATGATCTCGCGGTCGGCGTCGG
Source organism: Amycolatopsis sp. NPDC051106 (assembly GCF_040682775.1). Lineage (NCBI taxonomy): Bacteria > Bacillati > Actinomycetota > Actinomycetes > Pseudonocardiales > Pseudonocardiaceae > Amycolatopsis > Amycolatopsis sp. NPDC051106. The sequence continues at coordinate 4,861 of NZ_JBFBBQ010000190.1, forward strand.
TGACGGGCTCGAACCGGTGCTGCTGCGTGCTGTTCACGCGCTCCAGGTTAGAGCGTGGGCCGCACCACCCCGACCGCGCCCACGCGACCCACCCGGAGACGCATCTTTCCCCACGAAAGTGACGTCGCGCGGGGCCCTGGACGCATCTTTCCCTACGAAAGTGACGTCGCGAGCGACCCGAGACGCATCTTTCCCTACGAAAGTGACGGGTCCGGGTCAGCCGCCGGACACCTGGTTCCAGAGGTTCTCGTACCAGGAACCGTCCGGGACCTGCTGCTGTCCCTGCTGCGGCGCCGCGTCCGGGGCCTTGTCCTCGGGCAGCTGGACGATGTACGGCGTCTCGCCCGGCTTGACGTAGCGCAGCCGGCGCCGGGCCTCGGCCTCGATCTGCGCCGGGTCGCTCAGCTCCGCCTTGCGGCCCTGGAGCTGAGCGACCGTCTGCTGCAGCTGGGCCTGCTGCGCCTGCTGTTCGCGGATCTCGGTCCGCTGGGCGAGGTACGTGCGCAGGGGCACGGCAATGGTGAACGCCAGCGCGCACACCACGATCGCCACCACCGCCGCGCGGCGGGTGGTGGACATGCCGAGCACCTTCGCCGCACCGG
>NZ_JBFBBQ010000191.1:0-5407 GCF_040682775.1 Amycolatopsis sp. NPDC051106
ATTGCCGCCCGGCGGTCCTAACCGTCCCTCGATGCGACATTCACGGACTTGGGTCAGGCGTTCTGGAGCTCGCCGACGTCGGCGTCGCGGCGGGCCCGCTTGCGGCCCCACAGCAGGTGGTCCAGCGAGAGCCGGCCGCCGTTGAAGCCGAGGGCGAGCCCGGCGAGCGCGAGCACGAGGACCAGCTCGTAGCCGCCCTGGCCGGTCAGTCCGTTGTCGATGTGCACCGAGAGCAGCGCGCCCACGGAGATCACGACGTACCCGATGCCGACCAGCGGCATCAGGAACCCGATGATGAACGCGATCGAGCCGAGGATCTCGACGGTCATCGCGAAGACCGCGGCGACCGTGGGCATCGGGATGCCCGTCATCGAGAAGAACTTCGCGGTGCCGTCGATGCCGTTGTTCCACTTCTGGAGGCCGTGCGCGAGGAAGACGACCGCGACGCCGATCCTCCCCAGCAACAGGGCCACGTCCTTGAATCGTCCGAACATCCGGTTTCAGCTCCCCGGTGGGTGAATTTTCAACTGACCCGCCCCAAGTTAGGGCCCCGGCACCCCGGATCGAAGCTCCGGAGGGTGATCGACAGGGAACCGACAGGGACGACCGGGCCGCCGAAAACCGGTTTCGCGCGCCCCGCCGGAGGGCTATCTTCGCCCTGACCTGCGTCCGCGACCGTGAGGAGACCCCGATGCGCCGACAGACCGTTCCGCCCGGCCTGTCCCCCGCATCGCAAAGGATCTCCCACGACCGTGAAAACCCTGAACATCGGCATCCTCGCGCACGTCGACGCCGGTAAGACCAGCCTGACCGAGCGCCTGCTCTTCGAGGCGGGCGCCATCACGCACCTCGGCAGCGTCGACCGCGGCGACACCCAGACCGACTCCCTCGAGCTCGAACGCCGTCGCGGCATCACCATCCGCTCCGCGGTGGCCTCGTTCACGACCGGCGACACGCGGATCACGCTCATCGACACCCCGGGCCACTCGGACTTCATCGCCGAGGTCGAGCGCGCGCTGCGCGTGCTCGACGGGGCCGTCCTGGTGGTGTCGGCCGTCGAAGGCGTCCAGGCCCAGACCCGCGTGCTGATGCGCACCCTGCGCCGGCTCGGCATCCCGGCCCTGATCTTCGTCAACAAGATCGACCGCGGGGGCGCCCGCGACCTGCTCGACGACGTCCGCGCGAAGCTGGCGCCGCGCACGGTCGCCCTCAGCACCGTCACCGGCACCGGGACACCGGACGCCGTGAGCACCCCCGCGTTCCCGGCCGAGCTGGGCGAGCTCCTGGCGGACGGCGACGACGCGTTCTTGGAGTCTTATGTGGACGACCGCGTCGACGAAGCGGCCTGCCGCGCCGAGCTGACCCGGCAGGTCGCGCGCGGCGCGCTGCACCCGGTGCTGTCCGGGTCGGCGATCACCGGCACCGGCGTCGCGGACCTCGTCATGGCGATGGCCGAGCTGCTCCCGGCCACCGAGCGCACCGGCGACGGACCCCTGCACGCGACCGTGTTCAAGATCGACCGCGGCCGGGCCGGGGAGAAGATCGCCTACGCCCGGCTGCACTCCGGTTCCCTGGCGGTGCGGCAGCGGATTTCCTTCTACCGCGGCGAAACCGAGCTCACCGGCCGCGTCTCCGCGCTCGAAGTCGCCGGCGACGACGTGGCACTCGCCGGGGACGTCGCCCGGGTGCGCGGGCTCCGAGAGGTCCGGATCGGCGACCGGCTCGGCTCACCGGGTGCCGCTCGCGACGGCGTGTTCACGCCGCCGAGCCTCGAGACCGTGGTGCGGCCGGTCCGCCCGGAGCAGGCGGCGGCGCTGTTCACGGCGCTGACCCGGCTGTCCGAAGAGGACCCGTTGATCGACGTCCGCCGCCGCGGGCGGGACATTTCGGTGCGGCTCTACGGCGAAGTGCAGAAGGAAGTCCTGAGCTCGATGCTGGCCGACGGCGCCGGCATCGACGTCACGTTCGAGCGGACGCGCACCCTGTACGTCGAGAAGCCGGTCGGCCGCGGGGAAGCCGTCGAGGAGCTGGATCCGGAACAGCGGCTGTACTTCTTCGCGACGGTCGGGCTTCGGGTGGAACCCGGGCCCGGCGTCACGTTCGGGCTTTCGGTCGAGCTGGGCTCGCTGCCGCTCGCGTTCCACAAGGCCATCGAGGAGACCGTTCACACCACGCTCGAGCAGGGGCTGTACGGCTGGGCGGTGCGGGACGTCGCCGTCATGCTGACGCACACGGCGTTCTTCAGCCCGCTCAGCGCCGCGGGCGACTTCCGCAAGATGACGCCGCTGGTGCTGATGGCGGCGCTGAAGCAGGCCGGCACGCGGGTGCACGAGCCGGTGCACCGCTTCGAGCTGGACGTCCCGGCGAGCGCCGTCAGCGCGGTGCTGCTCAAGCTCGCGGACGTGCGCGCGGTGCCCGGGGAACCGGTCGTCGGGCCGTCGTCGTGCACGCTGCAGGGCACGATCCCGGCCGAGCACGTCCACGCGTTCGAACAGGCGCTGCCGGCGCTCAGCCAGGGCGAAGGCGTCTTCCTCAGCGAGTTCGCGGACTACCGGCCCTACCCGGGCCCGCCGCCGGTGCGGCCGCGAACCGACGAGAACCCGTTGGACCGCAAGGAGTACCTCGCGCAGGTCGCCCGGCGTCAGCGCTTGTGGGCCCAGGCCGCGCCGAAGCAGTAGGCGCCGAACGCGGCGAGGCCGAGGGCCACGACGGTCAGCAGCGCGGTGCCGAAGGGCTGGGCGGCGAGCGTTTTGAGCGCGGCGTCCAGCCCGCCGGCCTTGTTCGGGTCGGCCTTGAACCCGGCGATGGCGAGGAGGATCGCGACGATGGTGAAGACGACACCCTTGGCGAGGTAGCCCGTGGTGCCGAGCCAGCTGACCCAGCGCTTGGTCTTCCCCGGCAGCTCGGTGGTGTTCAGGTCTTCGAGGAACTTCTTCTTGTAGCCCTTGATCCCGGCGGCGATCGCGACACCGAGGACGGCCGCGGCGGCGATGACCACCAGCGCCCGCCCGAACGGCAGCTGGAGCAGCTTGGCGGTGAACTCCTGCTGGCTCTGGTTCCCCGAGCCGCCGCCGCCACTGCCGGTCGCGATCCGGAAGGCGGTGAAGCCCAGCACGACCACGACGACACCGCGTGCGGCCGCGCCGATCCGCTTGCGCGTGCGCTTGCCGCCGCTGACCCATTCGTAGCCGGTCGCGGCCATCAGGAACTGCCAGAGCCCGAACAGGACCAGGCCGATGGCGATGATCCAGAGCAGCACCTGGCCGAACGCCGTCGAGCCGATCTGCTGGAGCGCGCCCTTCTGGTCGGCCTGCTCGCTGTCGCCGAAGGCGATCTGCAGGGCCAGGTAGGCGATGACGAGGTGGACGACGCCGTAGCAGGCCATGCCGACCCGGCCGAGCAGCTGAGCGGTGTCGCTCTTCTCGCCTTTGTCGGCTTCGGCCTCGGTCCGGTGCGCGCCCTCTTTCGCGCCCGCTTTGGCGCCTTCTGATGTCCGGTTCATACCCTCGGGGTACCCGCTCCGCGCCGTACCCCGCTGGGCCATGCGGCGCAATCGCGCGCTGTGACGGGACGATTCCGGCACGGAGGCGCGACGGTCTCGCGCCGGATCGAGCACTGGGACCACCAACCCGGCGTCGGCCTCGGTGAAGCCCTAGCCGGGACGGCGGCGGACCTCGTCGAGCCCGGTCCAGCCGCCGTTGGCCGCGAGCAGCGCCAGTACCTGCTCGGCCTGTTCGGCGAAGCGCGCGAGGTCGTCGTGGAGCAGGGCGGCGCGTTCACTGTCGAGCGGGTCGAAGTCGTCCCACCAGAGCCCGATCGCCGTGCCCGCCGTGACGACGAGCCCCTGCACCAGGCGCCGGAACCCGGGCGACGGCGTCTTCGCCGTCTCGCGGTAGGCCGTCTCGATGTCGTCACACGCGGCCAAGAGTTCCCGCAGCTGGGCGACGGCACCGGCGGGCGTGCCGTCCCAGGCGGCCGTCGGCCAGGCACGGTCGGACAGTTCGAGCCACAGCCGCCAGCCGGCGAGCAGCTCGGCTTCGTCGTGGGGCGTCCAGGACGCCGGAACCGGCCAGTACATGCTTCGAGAGTGACACCGCCGGAGCGGAAATCCGCCCCGGCGGTGGGTTATGTCTCATGTGGCGAACTTCAGCCGATCTGCCCGCTGATCACGGGCGGCACCGGAACGCAGAGCGGCGTCTTGGCGTGCGCCGGGTCGAGCGCGTTGAGCACCAGCCCCTGGGCGACGGGGTCGTAGGTGATGCCGAGGTGGTCGGTGAAGTCGAGCCCGCAGACGTTCTGCAGCAGAATGTTCTTGACGTTCGGTTTCGGGGCGAGGAACGCGCTGGTGTAGGGCGTGACGACGTCGTCGTAGCGGGTCTGGATGACGGTGTACTGGATGCCGTCGACGGTCTCGCCACCGGCGTTGAGGCTGGTCAGGAAGGCCGAGCCGACGGCCTGTTCGTTGCACGCTTGGCAGACGGTCCCGAGCGCGGCGGGGACGCCGGGGATCATTTCGAGGGTGCTGAGCAGGCCGAAGAGGTCGGTCCCGTGGTTGGACGGCGACAGCCCGACGAGCCGGCTGATCTTGTCGGCGCCGCCGAGGTACTTGATCCAGTACCGGACGTTCATCCCGCCCTGAGAGTGCCCGACGACGTCGAGTTTCTTGGCCCCGGTGGCCCGGAGGATCTTGTCCCCGAAGGCGGCAAGCGCTTTCGTGGTGTCGGCGATGGGCCCGACGGTCTGCAGGAAGCTCCCGGGCGCCCCGCCGAAGTTGCCGGCGAAGACGCAGTAGCCGGCGTTGGCGAGCTTCTGGGAAAGGTTGGCCCAGTTTTCGTAGGCGTTGGCGGTGGTCCCGTTGGAGAGCAGCACGGGATTCGGGTGGGCATCGCTGGGTTTGCAGTTCCAGTCGTTCGCCCCGGGCGGCGCGATGGTGGGCGCACCGAGCGAGTAGAGGGCGGCCGTGAGGATGTTGGGCTGCACAGGCCCGGTGGGTTCCTTTTCGGCCGCGTGGGCGGCCCCGGCCCCCAGTGTCAGAGCCGCCACCATGGCGACGGCCGCCGTGAGCCACCTGCGCGTCGTTGCGCCCATCCGCTTCACCTCTCTGTGAACCGATGGTGACCCGCGTCACCGAAGGCTTAACGCGCAGGTAACTTGTTCGGACACTCCCCCTGGTGAGTGATTTTCTTCCGGCGCATGACCTGCTACGAGTGACACACAAGAGGTGAAGTGCCACTCACGGACATGACAAAGCCCCCGGCACCAGAGGTGCCAGGGGCTTCACGCACAAAGCAAGAGGTCAGCCGGAATCAGGCCAACGAGAACCCAGACCTCCCCCGCACCCCGATCCGAAGCCAAAACACGGCCGGCGGTGCCGGGTCAAGGCATCTTTCCCGCCTTGACCCGGCAC
>NZ_JBFBBQ010000192.1:0-5209 GCF_040682775.1 Amycolatopsis sp. NPDC051106
GTAAGTTCGGCGGTGTCCTACTCTCCCACAACCCTTCGGTTGCAGTACCATCGGCGCTATCAGGCTTAGCTTCCGGGTTCGGAATGGGACCGGGCGTTTCCCTGACGCTAAAACCACCGAAACACTACGAAACAACACACGCACCCAGCGTGGTGTTTCAGAACCGTAGAGTGGATGCGTAACACCTTCGTAGACAAGTCCTCGGCCTATTAGTACCAGTCAACTCGACAACACATTACTGTGCTTCCATTTCTGGCCTATCAACCCAATGGTCTCTTGGGGGCCTTAACCCACAAAGGGTGGGATACCTCATCTTGGAACAGGCTTCCCGCTTAGATGCCTTCAGCGGTTATCCCTTCCGAACGTGGCCAACCAGCCATGCCACTGGCGTGACAACTGGCACACCAGAGGTTCGTCCGTCCCGGTCCTCTCGTACTAGGGACAGCCTTCCTCAAGTATCCTACGCGCGCGGCGGATAGGGACCGAACTGTCTCACGACGTTCTAAACCCAGCTCGCGTGCCGCTTTAATGGGCGAACAGCCCAACCCTTGGGACCTACTCCGGCCCCAGGATGCGACGAGCCGACATCGAGGTGCCAAACCATGCCGTCGATATGGACTCTTGGGCAAGATCAGCCTGTTATCCCCGGGGTACCTTTTATCCGTTGAGCGACACCCCTTCCACCAGGAGGTGCCGGATCACTAGTCCCGACTTTCGTCCCTGCTCGACATGTCTGTCTCACAGTCAAGCTCCCTTGTGCACTTGCACTCAACACCTGATTGCCAACCAGGCTGAGGGAACCTTTGGGCGCCTCCGTTACTCTTTAGGAGGCAACCGCCCCAGTTAAACTACCCATCAGGCACTGTCCCTGAACCAGATCATGGCCCGAGGTTCAGATTCCCAATTCGACCAGAGTGGTATTTCAACAACGACTCCACAGCCACTAGCGTGACCACTTCACAGTCTCCCACCTATCCTACACAAGCCGAACCGAAAACCAATACCAAACTATAGTAAAGGTCCCGGGGTCTTTCCGTCCTGCCGCGCGTAACGAGCATCTTTACTCGTAGTGCAATTTCGCCGGGCCTGTGGTTGAGACAGCCGGAAAGTCGTTACGCCATTCGTGCAGGTCGGAACTTACCCGACAAGGAATTTCGCTACCTTAGGATGGTTATAGTTACCACCGCCGTTTACTGGCGCTTAAATTCTCAGCTTCACCCCCCGAAAGGAGTTAACCGGTCCTCTTAACGTTCCAGCACCGGGCAGGCGTCAGTCCATATACATCGTCTTGCGACTTCGCATGGACCTGTGTTTTTAGTAAACAGTCGCTTTCCGCTGGTCTCTGCGGCCACCCACCCCTAGCCCGAGAAAGGCTTCAGGATGTTTGGCCCCCCTTCTCCCGAAGTTACGGGGGCATTTTGCCGAGTTCCTTAACCACAGTTCACCCGATCGCCTTGGTATTCTCTACCTGACCACCTGTGTTGGTTTGGGGTACGGGCCGTGCATGCACTCACTAGAGGCTTTTCTCGGCAGCATAGGATCACTCTACTTCGCCTCAAACGGCTACGCATCACGTCTCAGCCTCATGGAACACGGATTTGCCTATGTTCCGGCCTACACGCTTACACCAGTACTACCACTCACTGGCGGAGCTACCTTCCTGCGTCACCCCATCGCTTGACTACTACGAAATCAGGTCCCACGCTCCACACACACCCCGCCATCCGAAGATATTGGGATGCGGCTTTGGGTGGTTAGTATCAAACGCCTCGTCATGGGCGCACATGCTCGGGTACGGGAATATCAACCCGTTGTCCATCGACTACGCCTGTCGGCCTCGCCTTAGGTCCCGACTTACCCTGGGCGGATTAGCCTGGCCCAGGAACCCTTGGTCATCCGGCGGCAGAGTTTCTCACTCTGCATTCGCTACTCATGCCTGCATTCTCACTCCCACACCCTCCACCGCTAGCTTCCGCCACGGCTTCCCTGGGTGCAGGACGCTCCCCTACCCATCAACACGACTACACAACACTCTCAAGGAGCGAAGTGGATCTATTGTGTCAATGACACAGCTTCGGCGGTGTGCTTAAGCCCCGCTACATTGTCGGCGCAGGACCACTTGACCAGTGAGCTATTACGCACTCTTTCAAGGGTGGCTGCTTCTAAGCCAACCTCCTGGTTGTCTGGGCAATCCCACATCCTTTCCCACTGAGCACACACTTAGGGGCCTTAGCTGGTGTTCTGGGCTGTTTCCCTCTCGACGACGAAGCTTATCCCCCGCCGTCTCACTGCCACGCTCTCACACTACGGTATTCGGAGTTTGGTTGATTTCGGTAACCCGGTAAGGCCCCTAGACCATCCAGTAGCTCTACCCCCGCAGTGAAACACGTGACGCTGCACCTAAATGCATTTCGGGGAGAACCAGCTATCACGGAGTTTGATTGGCCTTTCACCCCTACCCACAGCTCATCCCCTCAGTTTTCAACCTAAGTGGGTTCGGGCCTCCACGACGTCTTACCGTCGCTTCACCCTGGCCATGGGTAGATCACTCCGCTTCGGGTCTAGACCACGCGACTATGGGCGCCCTATTCAGACTCGCTTTCGCTACGGCTACCCCACACGGGTTAACCTCGCCACGCAGCACTAACTCGCAGGCTCATTCTTCAAAAGGCACGCCATCACCCAACAAGTGAGCTCTGACGGCTTGTAGGCACACGGTTTCAGGTACTCTTTCACTCCCCTCCCGGGGTACTTTTCATCTTTCCCTCACGGTACTCGTCCGCTATCGGTCTTCAGGAAGTATTTAGGCTTACCGGGTGGTCCCGGCAGATTCACAGCAAATTCCACGAGCTCGCTGCTACTCGGGAACACCAAACAAACAACCAACAACGTGTTTTCGCGTACGGGGCTCTCACCCACTCCGGCCGCCCATCCCAAGGCGTTCCACTAACACGCGCGATCATTCCGAGGACTGTCAGATCCTCGACGCTGGGTCCCACAACACCGCATATACAACGCCTGACAGCTTGACATATACACGGTTTAGCCTCTTCCGCTTTCGCTCGCCACTACTCACGGAATCACGGTTGTTTTCTCTTCCTACGGGTACTGAGATGTTTCACTTCCCCGCGTTCCCTCCACACACCCTATATATTCAGGTGCGGGTAACACCACATCACTGGTGCTGGGTTTCCCCATTCGGAAATCCTCGGATCACAGCTCGGTTGACAGCTCCCCGAGGCTTATCGCAGCCTCCTACGTCCTTCATCGGCTCCTGAAGCCAAGACATCCACCATGTGCCCTTAACAACTTGACCACAAAGATGCTCGCATCCACTCTACAGTTCTCAAACACCACACCAGAAACAAAACGTCCCTTGGGGGGTTAGCCCCAGGCGTGTTGCCTCAGGACCCAACAGTGTGCATAGCGAACAATCACCCCTCCAGGCGCCGGCTTCCCGTTCCACGACCATCCGAAGACAGTCAGTACTAGGCAAGGCATTGCCAACCAAAGATGACCATAACCAGTAGTTCCACGATTCCTTGAGCAACCAGCACAACACCACATTCGGGTATTGAGTGCCGGCCACTCCACCACGGTAGTTCCGGGAATCCCGGCCGAGTGGATGTGTTGTGCTCCTTAGAAAGGAGGTGATCCAGCCGCACCTTCCGGTACGGCTACCTTGTTACGACTTCGTCCCAATCGCCAGTCCCACCTTCGACCACTCCCTCCCCCGAAGGGGTTGGGCCATGGGCTTCGGGTGTTACCGACTTTCATGACGTGACGGGCGGTGTGTACAAGGCCCGGGAACGTATTCACCGCAGCGTTGCTGATCTGCGATTACTAGCGACTCCGACTTCACGCAGTCGAGTTGCAGACTGCGATCCGAACTGAGACCGGCTTTAAGGGATTCGCTCCACCTCGCGGTATCGCAGCCCTCTGTACCAGCCATTGTAGCATGTGTGAAGCCCTGGACATAAGGGGCATGATGACTTGACGTCATCCCCACCTTCCTCCGAGTTGACCCCGGCAGTCTCCCACGAGTCCCCGCCATAACGCGCTGGCAACGTAGGATAAGGGTTGCGCTCGTTGCGGGACTTAACCCAACATCTCACGACACGAGCTGACGACAGCCATGCACCACCTGTACACCAACCACAAGGGAAGCCCCATCTCTGGGGATGTCTGGCGCATGTCAAGCCCAGGTAAGGTTCTTCGCGTTGCATCGAATTAATCCACATGCTCCGCCGCTTGTGCGGGCCCCCGTCAATTCCTTTGAGTTTTAGCCTTGCGGCCGTACTCCCCAGGCGGGGCGCTTAATGCGTTAGCTACGGCACGGACAACGTGGATGTCGCCCACACCTAGCGCCCAACGTTTACAGCGTGGACTACCAGGGTATCTAATCCTGTTCGCTCCCCACGCTTTCGCTCCTCAGCGTCAGTATCGGCCCAGAGACCCGCCTTCGCCACCGGTGTTCCTCCTGATATCTGCGCATTTCACCGCTACACCAGGAATTCCAGTCTCCCCTACCGAACTCAAGTCTGCCCGTATCGACCGCACGCTCCACGTTAAGCGTGGAGATTTCACGGCCGACGCGACAAACCGCCTACGAGCTCTTTACGCCCAATAAATCCGGACAACGCTCGCACCCTACGTATTACCGCGGCTGCTGGCACGTAGTTAGCCGGTGCTTCTTATCCAGGTACCGTCACTTGCGCTTCGTCCCTGGCGAAAGAGGTTTACAACCCGAAGGCCGTCATCCCTCACGCGGCGTCGCTGCATCAGGCTTTCGCCCATTGTGCAATATTCCCCACTGCTGCCTCCCGTAGGAGTCTGGGCCGTGTCTCAGTCCCAGTGTGGCCGGTCACCCTCTCAGGCCGGCTACCCGTCGTCGCCTTGGTAGGCCATTACCCCACCAACAAGCTGATAGGCCGCGGGTTCATCCTGCACCGCCAGAACTTTCAACAACACTTCATGCGAAGCGTTGTGATATCCGGTATTAGACCTCGTTTCCAAGGCTTATCCCAGAGTGCAGGGCAGATTACCCACGTGTTACTCACCCGTTCGCCACTCATCCCCACCCGAAAGTGGTTCAGCGTTCGACTTGCATGTGTTAAGCACGCCGCCAGCGTTCGTCCTGAGCCAGGATCAAACTCTCCAACAATGAACAGTTTAATCGAGGCAAATTAATGCTCTCAAAGGAACCTCA
>NZ_JBFBBQ010000193.1:0-4077 GCF_040682775.1 Amycolatopsis sp. NPDC051106
CGGGGGACGGGGCCCCCCCGCGGGGGGGGGTTTTTGACCCGGGGGGATGCCCCCCGGCTGAACACTCACGATCGGCCGCCCAGGGATCGACGGGGACCACGCGGACGCTGCGGCCCAGCTCGTCGACGATGCGTCCGTGCACCTTCACCTGCTGGAGCACCACCCGGCGGTCGACGACCGCCGCCGCCGGGTGCTCCCGCACGATGCGCTCCAGCACCTCGTCGAGGTGTTCCAGCGAGTGCAGGCTGACGACCAGGGCCAGGTTCGCCGGCCCCGGCACCCCCGAGCAGTGCCGCGTCTCCGGCATCGCCCCCAGCGCCCGGCCGACCGCCGGGAGGTCGCCGTCGGGCACCGACAGCCACAGGAACGCCATCGAGCCCCAGCCGGTGAGCGGCCGCGCGACGTCGCAGCGGAAGGTGATGTCGCCGTGGCGGTGCAGCCGGTCCAGCCGGCGCCGGACGGCCTGCGGCGAGACTCCTAGTTCCGCCGCCAGGTCGTGGTAGGAACGGCGCCCGTCGTGGCCCAGTGCCAGGAAGAGCTGCCGGTCCCCCTCGCCGAACGGGCGGATCCGCTCCGGTGGCGGCCCGGCCGGTTCCCGCACCTGCTCGGTCCGGACCCGGTTGATCACGCCCAGCCGCCACACCACCCCGCCGAACAGCCCGTTGTAGAGGTAGGAGTGCATCGCCGTGACGTCGGCGGGAATGGGCAGGGAACGCACCAGCACGTCGGCGATGGCCGCCAGCGAGGGGGCGAGGACCAGCGCGAACACCTGGAACCGGCCGGTGGTCACGCCGACCGTGCTCACGTAGGGCAGCTCGGCCAGGGCGAGTGCGACGGCCCGCGCGGTGCCCGGCCGGCACGACAGCTCCAGCACCGCCCCGCGCATCCGCCGGTCGCTCAGGGCGACCGTCACCCAAGCACTGCCGTCGTCGACCAGCCGCTGCCACCGCCGCGCCAGCGTGATCGGCGCCAGCTCCAGCGCGGCCGCCAGGCTCGACCAGCTGGCCCGCGGGTTGAGCTGCAGGGCGTCGACCAGCGCGAGATCCGTCTCGTCCAGCACCTCAGGCCGCGCAACCCGGTCGGCACCACAAAGCGTCCGGATCGAACATTTTAGAGGTGATCATCGGCTGTTCCCCCCCTTTTTGATGCCCGGAGCAACGATCTCCCGCACAGTACCGGCAATCGAACGACCACGAGGAGTCCGCATGACCATCGAGAAGGAGAGCGCGGCGCCGCCTGAGCTCTACCGCAGGATCGGGTGGCGCATCCTGCCGCTGCTCGTCGTCTGTTACCTGTTCGCCTACGTCGACCGGGTCAACATCGGCTTCGCCAAGCTGCAGATGGCCGAGGACATCGGCATCAGCGAATCGGTCTTCGGCCTGGCGGCCGGCATCTTCTTCCTCGGCTACGTGCTCTTCGAGGTGCCCAGCAACCTGCTGCTCCGCCGGATCGGTACTCGCAAAACGCTCTTCCGCATCATGCTGCTCTGGGGGATCACCTCGGTGGCCATGCTGTTCGCGCACGACGCGACCAGCTTCTACGTCCTGCGCTTCCTGCTCGGAGTGTTCGAAGCCGGGTTCGCGCCAGGCATCATCTTCTACCTGACCTACTGGTACCCGCGGGCGCGCATGGGCGCGGCGATGTCGGTGCTGATGATCCCCGGTCCGCTGGGCTCGATGCTCGGCGGACCGGCGTCCTCGCTGATCATCAGCGGCCTCGACGGGTCCGCCGGCCTGGCCGGCTGGCAGTGGATGTTCCTCGTCGAGGGGCTGCCCTGCGTCGTGCTGGCCTTCGTCGTCCGGAAGGTCCTGCCGGACGGCCCCGGCGACGCCCGCTGGCTCACCCCCGGCGAGCGCTCGCTGCTCGCCCAGGATCTGGCCGGCTCGCACGAAAGCGGGGAGCACCGCTTCCGGAAAGTGCTCACCGACCCGCGGGTCTACGGCCTCGCGTTCGGCTACTTCTGCCTGATCAGCGGCCTGTACGGGGTCAGCTTCTGGCTGCCGACGATCCTCTCGGAGAACGGCGTCCGGTCCGTCGTCGCGATCGGCCTGTGGTCCGCGGTGCCCTACGCGGTCGCGCTGGTGCTGATGCGGGTGCTGGCCCGGCACTCCGACGCCACCGGCGAGCGCCGCCGGCACACGGTCGTTCCCACCGTCGTCGCCGCGGCGGGCATGGCTGTCGCCGCCGTCACCGGGTCGGTCTTCAGCGTCTCGATGATCGCGCTGATCGTGGCCACCGCCTGCATGTGGGGCGCCTACACCGTGTTCTGGTCCGTGCCGGCCACCTTCCTCAAGGGTGACGCGGCCGCGGGTGGCATCGCGTTCATCAACAGCATCGGCCTGCTCGGCGGGTTCTTCAGCCCGACCCTGATCGGCTACGTGAAGGAAACGACGGGCAGCACCGAGATCGGCCTGCTCACGCTCGTCGGCCTGCTCGTGGCCGGCGCGGTTTCGCTGGCGGTCACGCGAGTGCGGACGGAACCCGGCCGGACCGCCCCGGCCGCGAACGGTGCGGAGGTGGCCCGATGACGGACGGCACGACGAGGATCCTGGTCGCCGGGTTCCAGCACGAGACCAACACGTTCGCGCCCACCCCGGCCTCGTACGGCAACTTCGCCAACGGCGAGGGCTTCCCCGCCCTGCGCCGCGGCGACGGAGTGCTCGAACTCGAGCCGGTCAACCTGCCGGTCGGCGGGTTCCTCGGGCAGGCCCGGGCCCGCGGCTGGGAGGTGCTGCCCGTGATCTGGGCGGCCGCCAGCCCGTCCGGGCCGGTCACCACCGACACGTACGAGCGCATCGCCGGCGAGATCGTCGACGCCGTGCGCCTCGGCCGGCCGGACGCGGTCTACCTCGACCTGCACGGCGCCATGGTCACCGAGCACCACGACGACGGCGAGGGCGAGCTGCTGGCCAGGGTCCGCGCCGCGGCCGGCCCCGGCGTGCCCGTGGTCGCGAGCCTGGACCTGCACGCCAACATGTCGGCCCGGATGTTCGACGCCGCCGACGCCCTGGTCTGCTACCGCACCTACCCGCACATCGACATGGCCGCGACGGGGGCGCGGGCCGCCGGCCTGCTCGCCCGGCTGCTCGACGGCGAACGGCTCCGGCTCGCCTGGCGCCGGGTGCCTTTCCTGATCCCGATCAACGCGGGCTGCACCGACCTGGAGCCCGCGCGGTCTGTCTACAGTGGTCTGGAATCCCGCGGCGGAGACCGCACCACGGTGTCGTTCGCCGCCGGGTTCCCCGCGGCCGACATCCCGGACTGCGGACCGGTGGTGTGGGCCTACGGCACCGGCCCGGTCGAGGAGATCGTCGACCGGCTGTACGACGAAGTGACCCGGGACGAGGCGAAGTGGCGGGTCACGCTGCTCGACCCCGCCGACGCCGTGGCGCGCGGCCTCGAGGCCGGGGGCGTCGGCCCGGTCGTCGTCGCCGACACCCAGGACAACCCCGGCGCCGGGGGTTCCGGCCGCACCACCGGGTTGCTCCGTGCCCTCCTCGCGGCCGGCGGCGACGAGCCCGCCGCGCTCGGGCTCATCCCCGATCCCGCGGCCGCCGCCGCGGCCACCGAGGCGGGCGTCGGCGCCACGGTGGACCTCGCGATCGGCGGTGATCCCGCGGTGCCCGGGGACGAACCGGTGCGGGGCCGGTTCGTCGTCGAGGCGCTGTCGGACGGACGCTGCCGGTTCGACGGGCCGATGCTGCACGGCACCGAGGTCGACCTCGGACCCGCCACCTGCCTGCGCTCCGGGTCCGTGCGGGTGGCGGTGACGACCGGGCGCTCCCAGGTGTTCGACCGCAACCTGTTCCGGATGGTCGGCATCGTCCCGGAGGAGCAGCGGCTCCTCGTGGTGAAGAGCTCGGTGCACTTCCGCGGGGATTTCGAGCCGATCGCCCGGGAGATCCTCGTCGCCCGCTCCCCCGGTCTCGTCGCGGCCGATCCCGCCGACCTCGACTGGCGCCGGCTGCCGGAATCGGTCCGCGTCACCCCCGGTGGCGGACAGCCGTGACGAGCGCCCCAAGGTGGCCTTCGGTGCGTCAGACGCACCCAAGGATTCGGCGGTGGCGCGGTGAGTTC
>NZ_JBFBBQ010000194.1:0-4073 GCF_040682775.1 Amycolatopsis sp. NPDC051106
GGGCGGCGCGGTGCGCGCCGCCCGGGCCGCCGCGCCGGGCGACGTTCCGGTTGTTGAAGCAGCTCTTCACCGACCGCCTCGCGCTCATGGGCGACAACGCCGGCACCTACGGCGACGTCGTCCGCATCGCCATCGGCCCCAAGGCGATGTACCTGGTGAACCACCCCGACCTGGCCAAGCACGTCCTCGCGGACAACGCGGCGAACTACCACAAGGGCATCGGCCTGCAGGAGGCCCGCCGCGCCCTCGGCGACGGCCTGCTGACCAGCGACGGCGACACCTGGAAGACGCAGCGCCGGACCATCCAGCCGGTCTTCCAGCCCAAGCGCATCTCGCGCCAGGCCGCGGTCGTCGCGTCCGAAGTGGACGCTGTGATCAAGCGGCTGGCCGGGCACGACGGGCCGGTCGAGATCCTGCACGAGATGACCGGCCTGACGCTCGGCGTGCTCGGCAAGACGCTGCTCGACGCGGAACTCGGCGGCTACGAGACGCTGGGCCACTCGTTCGAGGCCGTGCAGGACCAGGCCATGTTCGAGGCGGTCACGCTGAGCATGGTCCCGCAGTGGGTCCCGCTGAAGAAGCAGGTGGAGTTCCGGACCGCGCGCGAGGACCTGCGCCGGATCGCCGACGAGCTCGTCGAGCAGCGGCTGGCGAACCCGGTCGAGAACGGCGAAGACGTGCTGTCGCGGCTGATCGCGTCCGGATCGGCGGCGGGCGCGTCGCGCGAGCGGATGCGCGACGAGCTGATCACCCTGCTGCTGGCCGGGCACGAGACGACGGCGAGCACGCTCGGCTGGGCCTTCCACCTGATCGACGAGCACCCGGAGGTCGCCGAGCGGCTGCACGCCGAGGCCGTCGACGTGCTCGGCGACCGGCTGCCCGAGCACGAGGACCTGCGGAAGCTGACCTACACGGTCGCGGTGGTCGAAGAGGTCATGCGGCTGTACCCGCCGGTGTGGCTGCTGCCGCGGATCGCGCAGGCCGACGACGAGATCGGCGGGTACCACGTGCCGGCCGGGTCCGACGTCGTCGTCGTGCCCTACACGCTGCACCGGCACCCGGAGTTCTGGACCGACCCGGAGCGCTTCGACCCGGGCCGGTTCGACGCCGCCAACCCGGCCGGCCGGCCGCCGCGCTACGCCTACATCCCGTTCGGCGCCGGGCCGAGGTTCTGCATCGGCAACAGCCTCGGGGTGATGGAGGCGGTGTTCGTGCTCGCGATGGCCGCGCGGGACCTGGAGCTGCGCAAGGTACCGGGCAAGGTCGTCGAGCCCGAGGCGATGCTGTCGCTGCGGGTGCGCGGCGGGCTGCCGATGACCGTGCACCGCCGCGAGCGGCGGCGGAGTGCCGAAGCAGCTTGAAGTCTGTTGTGGACATTCGATGAGGAGGTAGGCCGGTGCAACCCGAGGTCAGTCAGGGAGCTACCGAAGAAGAACGCGTGATGAACATGACCCTCGAGGCCTACGCGGACACGATCGTGCCGGGGGAGAAGCGGTTCCCCGAAGACCGCGCGATCGCCGGGGCCGCGCCCGGCCCGGGGTCGGTGGTCGCCGGCGCGCTCGAGCTGCTGAACTTCGACGCGACCGGCGTCACGGCCGGCCTGCCCTACCTCGCGCAGTCGCTCAACGACCACGCGAAGACCTACGCGGGCGAGGTCGAGCTGGTGCTCGACGACGACGTCCCGCCGTTCGTGGCGCTGCCGTACGAGCACCGCCGCGAGCTGGTGCACCGGCTCACCACGCCCGGGCACCCGGAGAAGGACGGCTGGGTCAGCCTGGCGCTGTTCTGCAACATGGCTTACGACAGCGCCCCGCACCTGCACACCGCCGACGCGATCCGCGACGGGCACCCCGGCCTGCTGGCCCTGGGGTACAAGGCCCCGGACGCCGACGGGTTCTGGCGGTTCCCGAAGTACGGCTACGGCCGCAAGCTGGCCGAACTCCACCCGGACACGACGCCCTCGGGGAGCCCCGCATGACTGCCATCGACCAGACCGACGTCGTCATCGTCGGCAGCGGATTCGGCGGGTCCATTCCCGCCTACCACCTCGCCGCGGGCGGGGCCAAGGTGACGGTCCTCGAACGCGGGCCCTGGCTGGCCGCGGCCGACTTCGAGCACGACTACCTGCTCGGCTCGTCCTACACGCGGGCGTTCGACTTCGTCGTCGGCGACGGGATGAGCGTGCTGGGCGGCAACTGCGTCGGCGGCGGCAGCGTCGTGTACTTCGCCGCGATGCCGAGGGCGCCGCGCTTCGTGTTCGACCGCCACGGCAGCATCGGCCGCCGGATGTGGCCGCACGCCATCACGCGCGACTCGCTGGAGCCGTGGTACGACCGGATCGACGAGTCGATTCCAGTGTCCAAACAGGACTGGAGTGACGTCTCCTACGCCGGTGGCCTGTGGGCCGCGGCCTGCAACCACTCCGGGCGCACCGCGAACCCGGCGCCGGTGGCCGTCGACAACGACACGTGCGTCAACTGCAACTTCATGATGGCCGGCTGCAAGTTCGACGCCAAGCGGTCGATGCTCACGAACTACCTGCCGGCCGCGCTCGCGCACGGCGCCGAGATCCGGCCGCTGCACGAGGTCCAGCGCCTCGAGCGGACCGAGGACGGCGGCTACCGGGTCCACTTCGACCTGATCGACGAAGAGGACTACCGGGTCCACACCGGCACCGGCGTGATCGAGGCGAAGGTCGTCATCATCGCCGCGGGCGCCGGCGCTACGCCGGTGATCCTGCAGCGCTCGGAGGCCACGCTCGGCACCATGCCGCACGGCGTCGGCCGGTACTTCTCCGGCAACGGCGAACGGCTCAACACCGCCATCATCGACGAGGACCGCGTCCGCGAGGTGCTCGGACTGTCCCGTGAGGACGGTCCGGTGTACTCGGCCAACCACATCGGCAAGGGCCCGACCGTCGCGAACTGGGACAAGCTCGACGGCTCGCTGCCGGAGTACGAGCGGTACTCGCTGGAGCAGCTGTACTTCCCGCCGGGGCTGGGCACCATCCTCGCCCAGGTGCCGGGCGGGGAGGAACCGCGCTGGTACGGGGCGCAGAAGAAGGAGATCCTCAACCAGTGGGCCAACTGGCTGACGATCTTCCTGATGACCGAGGACGACAACGAAGGCGTCTTCGGCACCCCGCCGCCCACCGGCAACGCGTACCGGATCTCGCAGCAGATGCTCGGGCGCGGCCCGCTGCGCTACGACCCGACCGAGAACACCAAGCACGGCTGGGCGCTCGCGGACGCGGACTGCAAGTCCATCATCGAGAAGGACGGCCTGGCGAAGGTCTCGCCGTGGACCAACGACGTCGTCGGGGCGTACACGGTGCACCCGCTGGCGTCGTGCCGGATCGGGGACGACGCGGCGACGTCCGCGCTGCACCCGAACCACGAACTGCGCAACCACCCGGGCATCTTCGTCACCGACAGCGCGTCGGTGCCGGGCGCGCTGACGGTGAACCCGGCGATGACCATCGCCGCGCTCGCCGAGCGGTCGATCCCGGGCATCGTCCGGGCGCTGCAGGCCCGTGACGTCGACGTCAAGTACGGCGCCCCGGCGCCGGACGGCTCGATCACCGGCCGCCGGGCGGTGTCCAAGCTGGACCTGGTCGCCGGCAACTGATGCACGGGTACATGGAACTCGCGCTCCTGGGGGCCTGGGAGCGCGAGTCCGCCGGTTCTCGAGGAGGAACGATGGCGCCCGGACTGGTGCGGTTCGCCCTGCGGCGGACGCTGCGGGACGTGAAGTACGTCGAGGCCGTGCGACCGCGCCACGCGCGCGGCCTCGTCCGGGACGTCTACCGGCAGGTGGAGCGGGACTTCGGGATGCTCGCCCCGCCCGTCGCGCTGCACTCGCCCGCGCCGGAGGTGCTCGCCGCGGCGTGGCTGATGCTGCGGGAGTCGCTGGTCGCGGGCGGGACGGCGAGCCGGGCCGACAAGGAGGTCGTCGCGGCCGCGGTGTCGGCGGCGAACTCGTGCCCGTACTGCGTCGAGGTGCACGGCATGGCGCTCGCCTCGCTGGGGGAGCCGGCGGCCGCCGCGGCCATCGAGGCCGGCGACGCCGGCGAC
>NZ_JBFBBQ010000195.1:0-3899 GCF_040682775.1 Amycolatopsis sp. NPDC051106
GCGGCACCGGTGACGACACCCTCGAACAGCGCGAGCACGCCCCGCATCTCGGGCACGGTGTCGAGTGCGGCGACGAAGTGCATGGCTCTTATGGCCGGTAAGGAGGCCTTCACGGCTTTCGGGGCTTCGGGGGTCTCGAGGGCTTTGCGGCCGGAACTGTCGGGGGTTGCCGGTAGCGTGGAAATCGGGGGCTGCTCAGGTGGCCTTCCGCGCTCCTCGCGGGTTCGCCGGGCCCTGCGCCAGCCGCCGGCGGGGCCCCGCCGGGCTTGCCGCCTCGGCGCCGGCCGCCGTCCGCCCTGGCGCCACCTCGTACGCCACCCACGACCCAGGTTGCGCAAGACCTCTCCCGCTGCCCGGCGCGCTCTACTTCGTCCGCCGGCCGTGGCCGGAGTTGCCGAAATCTCCCCGCCGCCCAATGCCAGCCGCCAGCGCATTCTGCCAGCCAGCTTCGGCCCGGTTGCCGAGAATTCCCTCCGCCGCCCGATGCGGACCGCCTGCGCACCCTGGCGCTCTACTTCGTGCGCCAGCCGCGGCCCAAGTTCCCGAAGATCTCCTCCGCCGCCCGGCGGGGGTTCTCCGCGCCCACGATCAGCTCCCGCGACGCCAGCGCGAACCGCGCCAGTGCCGCGCATGACACGTCGCCCTCCGGGGCTCCCGTCTCCTCCGCGATCGCCCGGGCGAGCGCCGTCTCGTGGCGCATCCACATGCGGCGGGCGTAGTCGCGCAGGACCGGGGTGCTCTCGATCAGCCGCAGGAACTCGTCGCTCGGGCCGCCGTCGACGCTGTCGCGCAGCATGTGCTCGCGCAGCGCGTCCACGATCGTGTGACCCGGTGGCCGGCCGCGCACCGCGAGGACCAGCGCCGCCTCGATGTCGCCCTCCTGGTCGAACAGCAGCGCCTCTTTGCTGGGGAAGTACTTGAACAACGTCGTCACCGAGACGTCGGCGGCGTCCGCGACGTCCTTCACCCCGACCTCGTCGTAGCCGCGTTCGAGGAACAGCTCCAGCGCGGCGTCGGCCAGCGCCTGCCGGGTCTGCGCCTTCTTGCGCTCGCGGCGCCCGATCACTTCGGTCATGCCCCTCAGCCTACGTGATGGTGCACTCACTTCAAAAGTTTAGTCATTGCACTTTCTGAGTCACTGTGCTTTTCTGGCTTCAGGCCGCCGGACCAGCCGGCGGCACCGAACTTCCAGGGGGAAGTCATGAACTCCATCGCCATCGTCGGCGCCGGCCTGGGCGGACTCGCCTGCGCCCGCGTCCTGCAGCTCCACGGCCTCGACGTCACCGTCTTCGAGCAGGAAGCCTCGGCCGACGCCCGCACCCAGGGCGGCTCCCTCGACCTGCACGGCGACACCGGCCAGGTCGCCCTCCGCACCGCCGGCCTCCACGACGAGTTCCGCAAGCTCGCCCGCCCCGAAGGCCAGCAGATGCGCGCGCTCGACCCGCGCAGCGCCGAAGTCGTCATGGACGAGGTCCCCGCGGAAGGCGACGACTTCCGCCCCGAGATCGACCGCGGCCAGCTCCGCGGCCTCCTCCTCGGCTCGCTGGAGCCCGGCACCGTCCGGTGGGGCCGGCCGATCGCCGACGTCACCACGTCCGGGCAGCTGACCTTCACCGACGGCACGACCCGCGGCTTCGACCTGGTCGTCGGCGCGGACGGCGCGTGGTCCCGCGTCCGCCAGGCCCTCACCGGCGTCCGGCCCGAGTACAGCGGGGTCACGTTCGTCGAGCTCGGCCTCGACGACGCCGACCGCCGTCACCCGGACCTGGCCGCGCTGACCGGCCAGGGAATGATGATGAGCAAGATCGACGGGCGGGCGCTCGTCGCGCAGCGCAACAGCAACGGCCACATCCGCTGCTACGCCATCTTCTACGCACCCGAAGACTGGGCCGCCGATCTCGACTTCGCCGACACCGCGGCGGTGCGCGCGCACCTGCTGGAGCGCTTCGCCGGTTGGCACCCGAGCCTGCTCGGGTTCCTGCGCGACCTCGACGGCGGGTTCACGCACCGGCCGTTGCACGTCCTCCCGGTGCCGCACGCCTGGACCCACACGCCCCGGCTCACGCTGCTCGGCGACGCGGCCCACCTGATGCCGCCGCTGGGCGTCGGCGCGAACCTGGCCCTGCTGGACGGCACCGAGCTCGCGACCGCGCTGGCCACCGCGCCGACCGTCGGCGAAGCCGTCCGGACGTACGAGGCCGGGATGCTGCCGCGCTCGATCGAGACGGCCAAAGCCTGCGCCGGCGGCCTGCACGACCTGCTCAGCGACGACCTCAGGTCGATGGCGGCCTGACGACCTACCGCCGGACGCCCACACGTGGGTAACATGATTCCCACGATGTGGTCGTCCCGGTGCACAGCGGGGAGCAACGCTCCCACTCTCGGTAGCACCCCTCCATGGCTATCGCCCGGACGGAGCAGTCGACTGCGGAAATCGGACGCCGGAACTCCCACAACGGGTGAAACTTACCGTCTTTCTACGCGACCTCGTTAGCATCCGCACATTTGTCCGTGGCTACGCGTCCCGATCGGGCCCTGAGCACCTCTCACCACCAAGTCCACAAGACGAATGGGGTCGCCAGCGATGAGTACAGAGGGACTCTCGATTCCAGGCATCTCGATCGCCGGCTCGGGGCCATCGGCCGCCGAGCGGGTGCGCAAGCGCGGGCTGAGCCTGTTCGGCTCGGTGCCCCGGCCCGCCGTGGTCACGTTCGCCATCGAGGCGGCCGCGGTCATCCTGGCCGTCCTCGACGTCTGGCTGGTGATCCCCGAAAAGGCCCAGCCGTATTCGATCTGGCTCTCCGGCGCCGCGTGCCTCGCGGTGGTGTTCCGCCGGAAGTTCCCGTTCCTCGCCGTGCTCGTCGCGGTCCCCGGCTTCCTGGCCGGCTGGGCGCAGCTCGCGTCGATGATCACGCTCGGCATGCTCGCCACCCGCCGCCAGCTGCACTGGCAGGTCTGGGTCGGCGCGGCGCTGGTGTGGTGCTGCCGGTTCGTGCAGTGGCCATTGGAGGACTTCGCCGAGCTCAGCTGGCGCGAGCACATCCTCGACGGCATCTACGGCGTGCTCGTCGCGGGCATGCCGATCGCGATCGGCCTGCTCATCGGAGCGCGGTCCGAGGTTTCGAACAAACTCGCCGAGCTGGCCACGAGCCGCGACCGCGAGCGCCGCTTCCACGCCGACGCCGTCCGCGCCGAGGAGCGCGCCCGGCTGGCGCGCGAGATGCACGACGTCGTCTCGCACCAGATCACGCTGATCGCGATGCAGGCCGGCGCGCTGCAGGCCCAGACCACCGACAACCACGCGCAGGAGACCGCGCAGGTCATCCGCACGCTGTCGAAGCGGACGCTCGAGGAGCTGCGTTCCCTGCTGAGCGTGCTGCGCGCGGGCCCGGACGACGACGGCCCGCGCCCCGGGATCAACGACCTCGACCGGCTGATCCGGACGTCGGAGGTCCCGGTGCACCTGTCGGTGGAGCACCTGCCGGAGGCGCTGCCGAACCAGGTGTCGGCGGCGGCGTACCGGACGGTGCAGGAGTGCCTGACGAACGTCCACAAGCACGCCCCGGGCGCGACGGCGACGATCCGCATCCAGGGTGAGCACGGCGCGCTCAAGATCGAGGTCCGCAACGAGCGCGCGAGCCGGCCCGGCGAAGGCCTGCCCTCCGGAGGCCACGGCCTCACGGGCCTCGCCGAGCGGGCGCGCCTGCTCGGCGGCAGCTTCGAGACGTCGGGGATGGAGGACGGCGGCTTCCGGGTCCGGGCCCGGTACCCGCTGGACCGCTGAGGGCGGCCGTCCGGCCCCCGGGTAACCATTTTACCGGCGGGGGCCGACGATTTCGGATTCTCAGGAGCCGCGAACGGCGGATTCCGGGCTGTGGCGGCCGGAATCCCCCGGTCGC
>NZ_JBFBBQ010000196.1:0-3750 GCF_040682775.1 Amycolatopsis sp. NPDC051106
CGGTGATCCGGGCGGGGCACACGTGTTTCCGGCGGCCGCTCAGCGCTGAGCGGCCGCGGAGGTCACTTTGCCGCCGCTGCCTTCGGTTTCGATCTGGTCCATCGGCACCTGCGACGTCTCCGGGATCTTGATGATCGGGATGATCGCGATCAGCGCCGCGGCCATCAGGTAGTACGCCGGCCAGTCTTCGTTGCCGGTGCTCTTGATCAACGCCGTGACGACGACACCGGCCGTGCCGCCGAACAGCGACGTCGAGATGTTGTAGCCGATCGCGAACGAGCCGTAGCGCACCCGTGTCGGGAACATCGCCGGGAACGTCGAGCCGATCACCGCGAGGATGAGCACCAGCAGGATCGCCACGATCAGGAACCCGACGAACAGCCACAGGATGCTGCCGGACTGCATCAGCTTGAGGCTGGGCCAGCTCAGCACCAGGAACCCGATGGCCGCGGTGAGCAGCAGCGGTTTCCGGCCGATCCGGTCGGACAGCGCGCCGAGCGGGATGATGATCGCCATCTGGATGACCTCGACGGCGATGATGATCAACGTCGCGGTGTTGTCGTTGATCTTCAGCGTGTCCGTGAAGTACGTCGGCATGGTGGTCAGCAGCAGGTAGTCCGCGACGTTCAGCAGCAGCACGATGCCGATCAGGTTGAGGATCATCCGCCAGTTGCGGACGAAGATCTCCTTGAGCGGCGCCTTCTGCGGCTTCTCGCCCGCGGCCTCCATGCGGCGGAATTCGGGGGTGTCCTCGAGCTTGTTCCGCAGGTAGAGCCCGATCAGGCCGAGCGGCAGCGCGACGAAGAACGGGATCCGCCAGCCCCAGGCGTCGACCTGGTCGGCCGAGAGGGACAGCGTCACGGAAAGCACCACGAGGTTGCCGAGCACGTAGCCGCCCAGCGTGCCGAGCTCCAGGAAGCTGCCGAAGAAGCCACGGCGTTTCGTCGGCGAGTACTCGGCGATGAACGTCGCCGCTCCGCCGTACTCACCACCGGTCGAGAAGCCCTGGATGATCCGGAGCAGCAGGATCGCGATCGGCGCCGCGATGCCCATGCTGTAGCCACCGGAATACGTCGGCAGGACACCGACCAGGAACGTGCACCCGGACATCAGCAGGATCGTGACGGCGAGGACCCTCTTGCGGCCGATCTTGTCGCCGAGGGGACCGAAGAAAGCTCCGCCGAACGGCCGCACGATGAACCCGACCGCGAGCAGCGCCAGCGACTTCAGCACCGCGTTGCCTTCACCGGGGAAGAACTGCGTGCCGATGCTGACGGCGATCGCGCCCGAGGTGAAGACACCGTAGTCGTACCACTCGGTGGCGTTGCCCATCGCGGACGCCCACACGGCGCGCTTGACGGTTCTTTCGTCCACTGACGGTTTGCCCGTCGTTGCTGCTTCTTCGCTCATGCCGGCGACGACCTCCTCCGTGCAGTGCCCTTAGGGCCGTTCGAGCTCATCCCCTCAGTCTTGCCGGATCGACGCAGGTCGGCAGGCTGAGCCGACAAATCTCTACGGTGGGGAACTTTCCGGCTACCGAGAGGTGTACGTTGCCCGATTACGCCGTGGGCCGCGCGCGGCGGGCGGCTACCGGCGAGTTAACGTCAGCGCATGAGTCGTGTTTCTCAACCCTGGCCGCCGGTGGCGGTGGAGCCCGCGGTCCCGCACCCGAAGGCGCCGGTGCCGGGTACCGAGCTCGGCGTCCACTTCAGCGAGTGCTTCGGCTGCGGTGACGAGGCCGACGCCGGGTTGCACCTGCGCTCGACGGTCGGCGAGGGCCAGGTCATCCACTCGCGGTTCACCGTGACGGCGGCGCACCAGGGCGCCCCCGGGCTCGCCCACGGCGGCCTGCTGGCCTGCGCGTTCGACGAGGCCCTCGGTTCGACGGTCGGCAACCTGATGCGCCGGCCGGCGGTGACGGGCAAGCTCGAGACGGACTTCCGCCGCCCCGTCCCGGTCGGCTCGACGCTGTTCATCGAGGCCCGGCTGGACGGCATCGCGGGCCGCAAGATCTACGTCAGCGCCGACGGCCGGCTCGACGCCGAGGACGGCCCGATCGCGGTCAGCGCGCGAGCACTGTTCATCGTCGTGGGCTTCGAGCACTTCAGCACCCACGGCGACGCCCAGGCGCTGGAGAAGCTGGCGGCCCAGCACGAGAAGAACCAGCAGCGGCAGCGCGAAGAGCGCGACTGGGACATCAACCCCTAGGTCAGGGTGCGGGGGCGGATGGCGTTCGCCCGATCCACGAGCTGCACGCGCTCCTCGACCGTGCCCGCCAGCCGGGCCAGCGCGCGGTAGCAGCGTTCCAGCCCGAACCGCAGCTCACGCTCGTCCAGCGAACATCCCAGCACCCGCACGCCCGGCGACGGTTTGCCCTGCTTGATCCAGTCGTGCGCGGCCTCGAGCACCCCCGCCGACAACCGCGTCTGGCGCTCGAGGTCCAGCCGCAGCCGCTCCAGCCGGGACGACGCGTCCACCAGGTCGTGCTCGGTCACCGGCGTCTCACGGCCGTTCGCCTTGGTCGCCGTGGTCTTGATCCTGATCGCGGCGACCTGCGCGTCGACGTAGTGCGTCGAGGACGGCGGGACCGTCTCCAGCACCTCGACCGCGCTGTTGCGCGCGCCCTGCGCGAGGTACACCCGCGCGAGGCCGAACGCCGCGCTGACGTACGTGCGGTCGGTCCGCCAGACCAGCTCGTAGAACCGGGCCGCGGCGAAGTAGTCGCCGACGCCCTCGGCGCTGATCCCCAGCGCGAGCTTCGGCGCGATCTCGCCCGGCAGGTCGTCGTACACGGATTCGAACGCGACCTGCGCGACTCGCGAGCGGCCGCCCGCCAGCTCGATCAGGCCGCGGTACCAGTCGATCCGCCAGTCGTGCGGGAAACCGTTCTTGATCGCCAGGTACTGCCCGGCCTGCAGCTGCCGCTGCGCCTCGGCCAGCTCGCCCAGCTCGATCCGGGCCCGCACGATCCGCAGCCGCACCTCGATCGACTCGCGTGGCGCACCGGCCAGCGCCTCGATGGCGCCGCGCGGGTCGAGCGCGGTCGTCGTGGCGAGCACGCCCGCCGCCGGGTCGTCCGTGTCGACCTGCGGGATCGGCAGGCCGGCGACGACCTCGTCCGCGCCGGGCAGCGGCACGCTCCGGCCGGCCTCCGGCACCACCAGCTGCACGCCGAACGTGCGGCTCTCCGGGCCGAACACGGTCGACGCGCCGGGCCGCGGCTTGCCGGTGCCGAGCGCCATGATCTCGCGCAGCACGCCGGTCAGCTGGTCGCCCATCTCCTCGGCGGAGAGGAACCGCCGGTCCGGGTCGGCGTGCGTCGCGCGCCGCAGGAACCGGTAGTACGAACCGAAGAGCGCGAACAGCGGCACCGCGTCCGGGCCGGGCAGCGTCGTCTTGAACTTGGTGGTGTAGCCGGTGAACTCGAAGCTCAGCACCGCGAGCGTGCGCCCGACGGTGAACAGGTCCGACGCCACCGAAGCGCCCTGCTTCGCCAGCTCCGGCGCGCTGTAGCCGGTGGTGAAGAACAGCGGGCTCTCGTAGTCGTCCATCCGCCGGACCGCGCCCAGGTCGATCAGCTTCAGCTGCTCGTTGGTCTGGATCACGTTGTCCGGCTTGAGGTCGCAGTAGAGCAGGCCCTGGCTGTGCAGGTAGCCGAGGGCGGGCAGGATCTCCAGCCCGTACGCGATGACCTGGCCGATCGGCAGCGGCTCCGGACGGCGGCTCTCCCGGTGGTGCGCCAGCGCGAGC
>NZ_JBFBBQ010000197.1:0-3181 GCF_040682775.1 Amycolatopsis sp. NPDC051106
CACCCGCTACGCCAAACGCGCTGCCTACTACCAGGCCGAGCTCACCATCGCAGCCATCGTGCTCTGGCTCCGATGACTTACAGGACAGCTCCTAGGCGCCCGGTGACGTCCATCCGCTTCCCCGACGGAGTCGGCGCCGACGGCGTCCTGGCGTGTCGGACGCCGGCATGGCGGCGTTCGCGGGGAATACGCGTGGACTGCGACGCCGGTACCCCTCTGCCACGGCGACTTCAGGGGTGGCGCGCTGCGCGTCGAGGTTGCGGATGGTGCGTACCAGCCGGGCGACATCGGCGTCCGAGGCGGTCGCCATGGACGGCATCGACTTCACGAACGCCGACATCGCGTCGTCGTCGTCCAGTTCCAGCCGCGCCGGCAGCATCACCCGCGCGCAGCTGAAGGCCCGGTTCGCCATGCCACATCCTCCACTCATCGGTCGACGAGCGCCCGGGTACCCATCGGCGTCCTCGGTGGAACGCGCCGGGGGACGTTTCACCTTGTGGTGTGCACCACGCTTCCGGCGGACGCTCGACAAGCCACCGGACGCGGAATAGTCGGCCACGTCCGGGTTCAAGTCCGCCGGGCCGTCCATCACCCTTTCGGGAATTGCCGCGTCGGCGTTTCGGCTGCAGGCCGGCGTCAGCGGACGGGCTTGCCACTGTTCACTGTGCATCACCGTGTCCGCGTCACCAATCACTCGACATCGTGAACCAAGGCGATTCCGCGAGGAGTTCGCGTACTCGATCAAGAACAATAGGCCGCCATCCGACTGAACTCCCGGATCGCACCGCGACCTGCACGAGTGGCATTCCGATCGAACCGGCGTTTCCCCGGAATCGGCTGTTAGTTTCGCTGAGGACGACGGGACTTCCCTCATGGAGGAAAGATGAAGCGGTTCACGGCAGTCCTTTCGAGCACGGTGGCGGTCGCTGCGCTGCTGGTGTCGGCCAGTCCCGCGGCCGTCGCCGCAACAGGCGAAGTCGTGGTCTTCACCACCGAAGTCGTCCCGCTGGACGTCCACGAAAACCCTCATGGCTGCTACCCGCTTCCCGAGGGAGCGCACGTGCTCGCCAATCGCACCGACCGGCCGGTGCACGTTTACGGAACGCCCGAATGCCTAGGAGTGCCCATCCTCACCGTGAAAACGAACTGGGGATCGCACGTCCCCCCGGCCGCGGCGAGCTTCCGCGTCTGATCGGCAGTCGTGCGCACACGTTCCGATCTGACCGAAAGGGTGCCCGTGTCCGTCGATCTCGTCGTGGTCGGGGTCGGGTACGTCGGCTTGCCGCTCGCGGTCGCCGCCGCCACCGCCGGCTTGTCGGTGGTGGGCTACGACACGTCTCCGGCGGTGCGGGAGCAGGTGGGACAGGGCCGCCCGCACGTGCCCGACGTCAGCGGCGCGCAGCTGCGGGCGTTGCGCGCGGACGGGTTCGCGGTGACCGGTGATCCGGCCGTGATCGCGCAGGCGGAGACAGTGGTCATCTGCGTGCCCACCGGCCTCGGGCCGGACGGCGGCCCGGACCTGTCGGCGGTGCGCGACGCGGCGGCCGCCGTGTCCGACCACCTGCGTCCGGGCACCTTGGTGGTCCTGGAGTCCACCAGCTTCCCCGGCACCACCGACGAGGTGGTGCGGCCCATCCTGGAGCGCCACGGTCTCGTGGCGGGGGAAGACTTCTCGCTCGCGTACTCGCCGGAACGGGTGGACCCCGGCAACCGGCGGTACGGCATCCGCAACACCCCCAAGGTCGTCGGCGGGCACACGCCGTTGTGCGCCAAGCAGTGCGTCGCGTTCTACAGCCGCTTCGTGGACACCGTGGTCGTGGCACGGGGTACCCGTGAAGCCGAGATGGCGAAGCTGCTGGAGAACACCTACCGGTACGTGAACATCGCGCTGGTCAACGAGATCACGATGTTCTGCGACCAGCTCGGCCTGGACATCTGGGACGTGCTGCACTGCGCGGGCACCAAACCGTTCGGGTTCGCTTCGTTCACGCCCGGCCCCGGGGTGGGCGGGCACTGCATCCCGGTGGACCCGCGCTACCTGCTGGACAAGGCGCGCCGCGCCGGGAGCCGGCTGGGCGTCGTCGAGGCGGCGCGCGAGGTGGACTCCGCCATGCCGTCCTACCTGGCGCGGCGGACGGCCCGGCTGCTCGCCCGGGCCGGCCGCGAGCTCGACGGCTCCACGGTGCTGCTCCTCGGCGTGGCGTACAAGGCCGGGGTGCCGGACACGCGCGAGTCGGCGACGCTGCGGGTCGCGGCCGAACTGACCGCGCTCGGCGCGCGCGTCCGCTACCACGACCCGGTGACCGGCCCCGTGCCCGAACTCGGGCCACCGGTGTCCGATCTGGACTCCGCCCTGCGCGACGCGGACGTGACCGTCCTGCTCGTCGGGCACGGCGGATACGACCTGAGCCGCCTGGCCAGGAACGCCCGGCTCCTGCTCGACATCACGGGTCGCGTACCTGGGGAGGAGGTCCACCGCCTGTAGTACCCCGCGGCCGCGGGTGGAGCCCCGGCCGCGGTCATGACACCGTCCGCATGCTGAAGGAGCACGCAGAAAATGACCACTGCTGTCAAGAACGAGCGCCTGGAACTCCGCTTCGACAAGTGGGACCGCAACGGCAACGGCCGCATCGAGCGGTCCGACCTGGAGGCGGAGGCCGACCGTATCCTCGAGGCGTTCGGCGAGTCGCCGTCCACCCCGCAGGGCCGCGCCCTGGTGGAGTCGTTCACCAGCACCTACGAGTACCTCGCCGAGCGGGCCGGGGTCGGCCGCGACGGCGCGCTGGACCGCCGTCAGTTCACCGAAGTCATCGAGGCGGAGGTGTTCAAGGGGGGCGACGCCGGGTTCGGGCGCGTGGTGCGGCCGATGATCCAGGCGATCCTCAACGTGTGCGACACCGACGGCGACGGCGAGATCAACCCCGCCGAGTTCGCCAAGTGGCTCGGGGCGGCCGGGGTGAGCCGGGCGAAGGCCGAGGAGTCGTTCCGCCTCATCGACACCAACGGCAACGGCTCGCTGACCGTGGACGAACTGGTCGCGGCGGTGAAGGCCTACCACTTCGGCACGCTGGACGTGCCGCTGCTCGGCTGAGGAGTTCACCCACGACGGACGGGCCCCGGAGGGATGCTCCGGGGCCCGTCCGTCGGGGGGGGGGTCCGCGCGCGGCGCCGGTGGGCCGGC
>NZ_JBFBBQ010000198.1:0-3074 GCF_040682775.1 Amycolatopsis sp. NPDC051106
CCGCGCGGCCCGGTGAGAGCGGCACGACCAGTATGGGCTTCCCGGCTTTGGGGAACTAGGCCGCGGGCAGGACCGCGGAGATCTCCGCGGCCGCTTCCGGGCCGAAGGCCTCTTCGATGCGGGCCAGCGCGTCGGCGCGGTCGAGCGTCCACTCCTGCGTGCCGATCGTCTCCAGCACCAGCACCGCGATCAGCGAGCCGAGCTGGGCCGCGCGCTCGACGTCCAAGCCACCGTCGAGACCCGCCAGGAAGCCCGCGCGGAAGCCGTCGCCGACGCCCGTCGGGTCGGCCTTCGCGCGCTCGGGGACCGCGCCGATCTGCAGGGCGACACCCTCCTTGCCGACGATCTCGACGCCCTTCTCCCCCAGCGTCGTGATCCGGAGACCGACCTGGTCGAGCACGTCGGCCTCGGTCCAGCCGGTCTTCTGGAGCAGCAGCTCCCACTCGTAGTCGTTGCTGAACAGGTACTTCGCGCCGGCCACGAACTCACGCGCCTGCGCACCGGTCATCCGGGCCAGCTGCTGCGACGGGTCGACGGCGAAGGCGTACCCGCGCTGGCGGCACTCCTCGGCGTGGCGGACCATGCCCTCCGGGTCGTCGGGGCTGATCAGCACCAGGCCCAGCCCGCCGGCGCGCTCGGCGATCGGTTGCAGCTCGATGTTGCGGGACTCGGCCATCGCGCCGGCGTAGAACGTCGCGATCTGGCAGAGGTCCTCGTCGGTCGTGCAGACGAACCGCGCGGTGTGCGCGACCTCCGAGACGTGCACCCCGGACGTGTCGACGCCGTGGCGCTCCAGCCAGGAGCGGTAGTCCGCGAAGTCGGCGCCCACG
Organism: Amycolatopsis sp. NPDC051106; assembly: GCF_040682775.1. Lineage (NCBI taxonomy): Bacteria > Bacillati > Actinomycetota > Actinomycetes > Pseudonocardiales > Pseudonocardiaceae > Amycolatopsis > Amycolatopsis sp. NPDC051106. The sequence continues at coordinate 831 of NZ_JBFBBQ010000198.1, forward strand.
GCGCCCACGAGCACCGGCTGCACGCCGAGCACCCCGAGACCGAAGGCGATGTTCGCGCCGATGCCGCCGCGCCGGACCACGAGGTCGTCGGCGAGGAAGCTCAGCGAAACGCGGTGCAGCTGCTCGGCGACCAGCTGCTCGGCGAACCTGCCCGGGAAATGCATGAGGTGGTCGGTCGCGATACTGCCGGACACCGCGATCCTGGCTTTGGCTGCCACCGGCTGCTCCTTATGTGGTCGACCTCACGGCAAAAGGCACGAAGTTACCCCCGGGTCATGACCCGTCCGGGTAGTTCGCGCACGCCCAGCCGACACTACCGGCTGGTACTCCTTCACCAGTCGACAGCGGATCAATAGCGTTACGAATCGTGAACGCCGTCACCGAACCCGAGACCCTGTCCGAGCTGATCGCCGACTGCGCGCTCATCCCGGCGACGCTCCAGGCGGAGAACCTGCCGCTGCCCCGCTCCGCGGCCGAGCCGTGGGAGGTCGACGAGGCGTGCCACGCCCAGGTCGCCGAGCTCGACGCCTACGTGTAAGTCCCCGCAGACGAGAAAAGGCCCCGCCCTCCGAAGGGAGAGCGGGGCCTTCTCACGTGGCCTGCTGTTCTGGACTCAGTGGAACGAGTCGCCGCAGGCGCAGGAGCCGGTGGCGTTCGGGTTGTCGATCGTGAAGCCCTGCTTCTCGATCGTGTCCACGAAGTCGATGACGGCTTCCGACACGTACGGCGCGCTCATCCGGTCGACGGCGACCTTGAGGCCGTCGAAGTCGCGGAACAGGTCGCCGTCGAGCGAGCGCTCGTCGAAGAACAGCTGGTAGCGCAGGCCCGCGCAGCCACCGGGCTGGACGGCGATGCGCAGGTGCATGTCGTCGCGGCCCTCCTGCTCGAGCAGGGCCTTCGCCTTGGAAGCCGCGGCGTCGGTCAGCGTGACGCCGTGGGTTTCTTCGGCGGTCTCGGCCTGCGTCGCGCCGGCGTGCTCAGCGGTCGTCATGGCACTCCCTCTAAGTTCGAACTCACTGCGGATACTCCTTGTGCTGACGTCTTCAACACCCGGAGCGCCCGATCTGTTCCCCCACCATGGTCGCACATCGATCGACCTGGTGAACGGCGGCGTGACGCCTGCAATACCCTGGTGAGGTGAGGTTCCTGCGCCGAAGCACCACAGACACCGCCGCCGACGAGCCGGAGACGGCCGAAGCCGTCGACGTCGCCGGTAAGGCGTACACGCCCGGTAAGGGCAAGGCTACCCCGAAGCGCCGGGAGGCGGAGGCGAAGAAGCGCGGGCCGGTGGCCCCGCCGCCCACCACCATGCGCGAGGCGATGAAGCGCAACAAGGAGTTGCGCAAGGCGAACCCGCAGACCAAGGAAGACCGCCGGGCGGCGGCGAAGGCCCGCCGCGAGGCGATGATGCGGGGCGACGACAAGGCCCTGCTCCCGCGCGACCGCGGGCCGGTCAAGGCGTACGTCCGCGACCTGGTCGACTCGCGCCGCAACCTGCTCGGCCTGTTCATGCCGCTGGCGATCCTGGTGTTCCTGGCGCTGCTGGTGCCGCTGCCCCAGGTGCAGTCGTACATCACCCTGTTCTGCACCGCGATGCTGCTGGTGATGGCGATCGAGGGCTTCGTCAACGGGCGCAAGATCGCGAAGCTGGTGCGGGAGAAGTTCCCGAAGGAAGCGGTGAGCGGCCGGTCGATCGGCTGGTACGCGTTCGTCCGGGCGTCCCAGATCCGCAAGCTGCGGGTGCCGAAGCCGCGCCTGAAGCCCGGGGACCCGATCCCGAACTGAGCCGGTTCCGAGAAGCCGGGTGGAGCGAGCCTCCACCCGGCTTCTTGCCGTCCGGGGCGCTTTGTCAGCCGACCGGACTCGCGGCTTGGGTCACGAACTGATCCGCGCTCCGGACCGAAGCGGCAGCGAGCGCTTCGCGCTCCTCGGTGTCTTCCGCTCCTCGGATCTGCCGCACCGCCGCCAGTGCTTGCTCGGCCGCTGCGCGATCCCGGGTTTTCCCGCGAGCATCTTGACGCGCCAGAGCGCGTGTCTCACCACGGTGAGCGGCCGGTCGATCGGCTGGTACGCGTTCGTCCGGGCGTCCCAGATCCGCAAGCTGCGAGTGCCGAAGCCGCGGCTGAAGCCCGGGGACCCGATCCCGAACTGAGCCGGTTCCGAGAAGCCGGGTGGAGCGAGCCTCCACCCGGCTTCTTGCCGTCCGCGACCCGGCACCGAGGCTGGAGTCACTCCAGGGTCGTT
>NZ_JBFBBQ010000199.1:0-2484 GCF_040682775.1 Amycolatopsis sp. NPDC051106
CCGACGACCTGGTACGCCTCGTCCCCGAGGACGTCCTGGGCCTTCTCGACGTCGGTCTTGCTGGGTGCGTCTGACGCAACCAAGGCCACATTGGGGCGCTTGTGCCGGTGGGCGGGAACCCTTGTGTAGTACGGGATTCAACTGTCGCCTGACAGAAATGATCTTGTAAACGGCACGTTAACGATCTGTCCGTTTTGTGACGTTCGGGCTAAATGTGGCCAGTTGTTCACTCGATCGAGTGGTGCATAGCGGACATTTCACACGATTTCCGGTTGCATGGTGATCATGAGACCCCTCGCCGTGCTCCGCCACGACCTGCCGGCCTCACTGGTCGTCTTCCTCGTCGCAGTCCCCCTGTCCCTCGGCATCGCCCTCGCTTCGGGCGCGCCGGTCGCCGCCGGGCTCGTCGCCGCCGTCGTCGGTGGCATCGTCGCCGGTGCCCTCGGCGGCTCCGCGCTCCAAGTCAGCGGGCCGGCCGCCGGCCTGACCGTCGTCATGGCCGAAACCATCCAGACGTTCGGCTGGGCCGTCACGTGTGCCATCACCGTCGCCGCCGGCGCGCTGCAGATCCTGCTGGGGCTGAGCCGGATCGCCCGCGCCGCGCTGGCCATCTCGCCGGCCATCGTGCACGGCATGCTGGCCGGCATCGGCGTCACGATCGTGCTCGGCCAGCTGCACGTCATCCTCGGCGGGAAGGCCCAGAGCTCGGCGGTGGAGAACATCGCCGAGCTGCCCGGCCAGATCGTCGCCCACCACGACTCCGCCACCCTGATCGGCCTGCTCACCATCGCGATCCTGCTGCTCTGGCCCAAGCTCCCGGCCGCCGTCCGCAAGGTACCCGGGCCGCTGGCGGCGATCGCCGCCGCCACGGTCGTGTCGGTGGTCGCCGGGATGACGCTGCCCCGCGTCGAACTGCCCGGTGACCTGCTCGACATCCACCTGGTCCCGCAGCTGCCGGACGGCGGCTGGGGCGGGTTCGCGCTCGCCGTCGTCACCATCGCCCTGATCGCCAGCGTGGAAAGCCTGCTTTCGGCGGTCGCGGTCGACCGCCTGCACACCGGCCCGCGCACCAACCTCAACCGCGAGCTCGTCGGCCAGGGCGCGGCCAACATGCTCTCCGGGGCGGTGGGCGGGCTGCCGGTCACCGGCGTCATCGTCCGCAGCTCCACGAACGTCGCCGCCGGCGCGAAATCGCGGGCGTCGGCGGTGCTCCACGGCGTCTGGGTGCTGCTGTTCGTCGTCCTGCTGGCCGGGCTGATCCAGAGCATCCCGCTGGCCGCGCTCGCCGGCCTGCTGGTGCACGTCGGCGCGAAACTGGTCAACCCCGGGCACATGAGGACCGTCCTCGCCCACGGCGACCTGCCCGTCTACCTGCTCACCCTCGGCGGCGTCGTCGTGTTCGACCTGCTCACCGGCGTCCTGGCCGGGATCGGGCTCTCGCTGGTGCTGATGCTGCGCCGCACGTTGTGGTCCGGCATCCACGTCGAGGCGGAAGGCGACAGCCGGCGCGTGGTCGTCGAAGGCGTCCTGACGTTCCTGTCGGTGCCGCGGCTGTCGAAGGTGCTCGGCGCCATCCCCGCCGGGGTGCCGGTGCGGCTCGAGCTGGTCGTCGACTACCTCGACCACGCGGCGTTCGAAAGCCTCACCACGTGGCAGCAGGCGCACGAGCGCGCCGGCGGCACGGTGGACGTCGACGAGGTCGGCCACCCGTGGTTCGGCGAGGGCAAGGCGGGCCGTCCGACGCGGTCGCGGCTGGCCGCGAGCCGGGCGGTGCCCCGCTGGCTCGCGCCGTGGTCGGAATGGCAGGCGGTGGAAGGGATCCCGGCCCAGCAGACCCGCCGCGGCGCGACGGAGTTCCACCGCCGCGCGGCCCCGCTGCTGCGTGACACGCTGTCCGGCCTCGCCGACGGCCAGCGCCCGCGCACCCTGTTCATCACCTGCGGCGACTCCCGGATCGTGCCGAACCTGATCACCACCAGCGGCCCGGGCGACCTGTTCACGATCCGCAACATCGGCAACCTCGTCCCGCCCGGCCTGGCCGACCCGTCGATGAACGCGTCGATCGAGTACGCGGTGGGGGTGCTGGGCGTCGAGGAGATCGTGGTGTGCGGCCATTCGGGCTGCGGCGCGATGGCGGCCCTGGCCGACGGCCCGCCGCCGGGTCCGCTGGCGGTCTGGCTCCGGCACGCGGAGCCGAGCGCGCACCGCACGGGCTCGGCCACCCTGGACGGCGGTGTCCCGGAGCGCGAAGGGGACAGGCTGGCGCTGCACAACGTGCTGCAGCAGCTGGAGCACCTGCGGGAGTACCCGTCGGTCGCGGCCGCCGAGGCGGCGGGGAAGGTGCAGCTGACCGGGATGTACTTCGCGGTCGGGACGGCCCAGGTGTACCTGTTCGACTCGGCGGAGCGGACGTTCCGCCCGGCGGGGGCCCAGGTGGTGGTGCCGGGCGCGTGAGGTCGGCGCGGGCCGGGTCCACCGGGGCCC
>NZ_JBFBBQ010000200.1:0-2325 GCF_040682775.1 Amycolatopsis sp. NPDC051106
CTGCTACCCAAGACGCTGCACGCCGAAGTCCCGTCGCCGCACGTCGACTGGGACGCGGGCGACGTCAGCCTGCTCACCGAACGCCACATTGGGGCGCTCCGGGACCTGCTCCAGGATCACGTGCGCGTTGGTGCCGCTCATGCCGAACGAGGACACGCCGGCTCGGCGCGGGCCGTCGGCGAGCCACGGGCGGGTTTCGGTGAGCAGGCTGACGTCGCCCGCGTCCCAGTCGACGTGCGGCGACGGGACTTCGGCGTGCAGCGTCTTGGGTAGCAGGCCGTGCCGGATGGCCTGGACCATCTTGATCACGCCGCCGACCCCGGAGGCCGCCTGGGCGTGCCCGACGTTCGACTTGAACGAGCCCAGGTACACCGGCCGGCCTTCGGGCCGCTCGCGGCCGTAGGTGGCGATGATGGCCTGCGCCTCGATCGGGTCGCCCAGCTTGGTGCCGGTGCCGTGCGCCTCGACGACGTCCACGTCGGACGGGGTCAGCCGCGCGTTGGCCAGCGCCCGCCGGATCACGCGCTGCTGCGACGGCCCGTTCGGGGCGGTGAGGCCGTTGGACGCGCCGTCGGAGTTGATCGCGGAGCCCTTGATCACCGCGAGCACGCGGTGGCCGTTGCGCTCGGCGTCGGAAAGCCGCTCGAGGAGCAGCATGCCGGCGCCCTCGGCCCAGCTCGCGCCGTCGGCGTCGGCCGAGAAGGGCTTGCTGCGCCCGTCCGCGGCGAGGGCCCGCTGGCGGCTGAACTCCACCAGTGACACCGGGGTGGACATCACGGTCACGCCGCCCGCGAGCGCCAGCGTGCAGTCGCTTTCCCGCAGGGACTGGCAGGCCCAGTGGATCGCCACCAGCGACGACGAGCACGCGGTGTCGATCGAGACCGCGGGGCCCTCCAGGCCGAAGGTGTAGGCGACGCGGCCGGACAGCACGCTCGGCGAGTTGCCAGTGCCGAGGAAGCCTTCGAAGCTGTCTGTCGCGGCGCCGAGGAGGCCGCCGTAGTCCTGGTAGGTGATGCCGGCGAAGACGCCGGTGCGGCTGCCGCGCAGCGTGGCCGGGTCGATCCCGGCGCGTTCCATCGACTCCCAGGACACCTCCAGCAGCAGGCGGTGCTGCGGGTCCATCGAAACGGCCTCGCGCGGGCTGATCCCGAAGAAGCCGGGGTCGAACGCGCTCGCGTCGTGCAGGAACCCGCCCTCGCGGGCGTAGCAGGTCCCCGGCGCGTCGGGGTCGGTGTCGTAGAGCGCCTCGAGGTCCCAGCCGCGGTCGGTGGGGAACGGCGAAATCGCGTCGCCGCCCTCGGCGACCAGCCGCCAGAGGTCGTCGGGGTCGGCGATGCCGCCGGGGTAGCGGCACGCCATGCCGACGATCGCGATCGGCTCGTCGACCCGGGTGACGACCTCGGGGTGCTCTTCTTCTTCGCCGAACAGCTCGGCGTGCAGCGCCTTCGCCAGCGCGACCGGGGTCGGGTGGTCGAAGACGGAGGTCGCGGGCAGCCGCAGGCCGGTCGCGGTGTTCAGCGCGTTGCGCAGCTGGACGGCGGTCAGCGAGTCGACCCCCAGTTCCTTGAACGCCCGGTCGGCGCCCACCGCCTCGGGCCCGGAATGGCCGAGGACCAGCGCGGCTTCGGTGCGGACGATCTCGAGCAGCGCCCGGTGCCGGTCGGTTTCGGGCACCCGGGCGAGCTTCTGGTGCAGCGCGTTGCCCGCGTCGGCCACCTGGGCGACCACCCGGCGGGTCTTGACCGGCTCTTTCGCCGAGGCCTTCTCGACGCGCTCGATGGGCCGGAGCGCGCCCCTCGTGCCCAGCAGGTCGAACGTCTCACCGGGGCGGTAGGCCAGCGCACTGTGCGCGACGGCTTCGAGCACCGCGGTCTGCGCCGCGACCAGTCCGTCGCCGCCGGCGGTGGTCAGCACCACGAGGTGGACGTCCAGCTCGGCGAGGTTGAGGGCGATGTCGGCGCGGTCGCGCAGGTCGGCCGCGCCCGCGGCGAGTCCGATGTGGACGGCCGTGGTCACGTCCGGGACGGCCCGGAGCGCTCGCGCCAGTTCGTACCGGTCGGCGGGGTCGCAGGCGACGAAGTCGGCTTCCCCCAAGGGTTCCGCGCCGAGCACGACGAGCCGCTGGACGCCCCGGTCGTCGACGAGGTGCCGCGCGACGGCGGCGCCCAGTTCGCCGGACGCGCCGGTGAGCAGGACGGTGCCCTCGGGTTTCCAGGCGTCCGGCGTGACCGCGGTGGTCCGGGGCTCGTAGCCGGCGCCGTCGCGGATCGCGAGCCGATCCGCCACCGGCGCGACGGCGGCGCCGGCGGCGAGGGCGAAACCGCC
>NZ_JBFBBQ010000201.1:0-2093 GCF_040682775.1 Amycolatopsis sp. NPDC051106
GTGGCCTTCGGTGCGTCAGACGCACCCAAGGCGGCCTTCGGTGCGTCTGACGCAACCAAGGCCACATTGGGGCGCTTGGGGTGGGACGGCGGTCAGGCGGGTGGGAGTGCGCGGCAGAGCGCGTCGATCGCCGCCGGGTACGCGTGTTCGGGCGGCGTCGCGTAGCCGACCACCAGTCCGTCCATTGTGGACATCGTGGTGCCCGGATGCCGGAAGGCCGCGAGGCCGTCCAACGCGAGTCCTTGCCACGCCGCGGCTTTCACCGCGGACGGCTCGCTGCCCGGCGGCAACCGCAGCACCGCGTGCAAACCCGCGGCGATACCGGTCGGCACCACGTGCGGCGCCCGCTCGGCCAGCGCCTTGACGAGCAGGTCGCGACGCCGCCGGTAGCGCTGGCGCATGCGCCGGATGTGCTTGTCGTACGCGCCGGAAGTCAGAAACTCCGCCAGCGTCAGCTGATCCAGCACGCCCGCCCACGCCTCGCGCTCACCCTTCACCGCCAGCACCGCGTCGACGAGGCGCTCCGGCAGCACCAGCCACCCGAGCCGCACCGCCGGTGAGAGGCTCTTGCTCACCGACCCGGCGTAGACGACGTGCTCGGGGTCGAGGCCCTGGACCGCGCCGACCGGCTTGCGGTCGTAGCGGAACTCGCCGTCGTAGTCGTCCTCGATGAGCAGGCCGCCGGTCGCGCGGACGTGGTCGAGCACCGCGGTGCGGCGGTCGTGGTGCAGCGGGCCGCCGGTCGGGAACTGGTGCGCGGGCGTCAACAGCACCGCCGGCACGTCCAGCTCGCCGACCCGCGCGCCTTTTTCGTCCAGGGCAAGGGGAACCGTCTCGACGCCGGCCGCGGCGAGGATCGAACGGTGGAACGCGAGACCGTACGCCTCGACGGCGAGCGGGCCGCGCAGGACCGCCGGGAACAGCAGCCGCAGCGCGTGCGCGAACCCCGAGCACACCACGATCCGCTCCGGCGACGTCCGCACGCCGCGGGCCCGCCCGAGGTAGCCGGCCAGTGCCTCCCGCAGTTCGCGCCGGCCGCGCGGGTCGCCGGGCCCGAAGGCGTCGTGCGGGGCGACGGCCAGCGCGCGGCGCGCGGCGGCGAGCCATTCCGGGCGCGGGAACGACGTCGCGTCCGGCCGGCCCTGCCGCAGGTCGTACCGCGGTGGCGGAACGCCCGGCGCCTTCTTCGGTGTCCGGGCCGCCGGGAGCGGCTCGGCCCGCGAGGCGACGCGCGTGCCGGAGCCCTGGACGGCGCTCAGCCAGCCCTCGGCGACCAGCTCGGCGTAGGCGTCGGCGACGGTGTTGCGCGCCAGCCCGAGGTCGGCGGCCAGCGACCGGTACGGCGGGAGCCGGGTGCCCGGGGCGAGCCGTCCGGTGCGGACGGCGTCGCGCAGCGCGGTGATGAGCGCGGCCCGCCTGCCGCCGGTGCCCGCCAGCTCCAGGTGGAGGTCGACCCCGGAATTGACCCACGAATCAGCCACGGAAATGCACCCTACACAGAGGTCAACCACGCCCTAGATTTCTGGTCATGACGCACTCCCGCCTGAACTTCGCCAAGTCCGCCCCGAAGGCCTTCAAGGCCCTGATCGGCTTCGACGCCGCCGCCCGCGCCGGCCTGGACCCCGCACTGGTCGAGCTGGTCCAGATCCGCGCGTCGCAGCTCAACCGCTGCGCCTACTGCCTGCACATGCACACCTCGGACGCCCGCAAGGCCGGCGAGAGCGAGGAGCGGCTGCACCTGGTGGCCGTGTGGCGGGAAGCCGGTCGTTTCTTCAGCGAAAAGGAACAGGCCGCGCTGGCCTTGACCGAAGCCGTCACGCTGGTCTCCGGCGGCGTCCCCGACGACGTCTACGCCCGGGCGGCCGGTCGGTTCGGCGAGGAAGAACTGGCCCAGCTCCTCGCGCTGATCTTCACCATCAACACGTGGAACCGCATCGCCATCACCACGGCGAAGGTGCCGGGCACGGACGAGCGGGCCGCCTGAATGCCTCTGAAGGCCACCATGAGGGCACTGGATGCCCTCATGGTGGCATACGAGCAGCTGCTGTTCCACGACCCGTACTTCTGGAACTCGATGGGGAACACGGTCAGCC
>NZ_JBFBBQ010000202.1:0-1942 GCF_040682775.1 Amycolatopsis sp. NPDC051106
ACGCGTAGGACGGTTTGGGCGACGGCGAGGTCGTATTCGCGGGGTGAGGGGTCGTAGTCGACGTAGGTGCCCGACAACAGCGGTTCGCCGTCGTGTCCGGCGGCCAGGTCGATGCTGGCTTCGCCGGCTTTGTTCTGGGGTTTCCGTGGCCGGTTGAGGGCTTCGGTGACGTGGGCGCGCAGGGGCTCGGATCGGCCGTTGAGCCGGGCGTAGGCGTTTGCGGGCAGGACGAGGGCGATGACGCGGGTGGCGGCGCGGGCGGTGAAGGTCCAGGTGGTGTCGTCGTGGGCGAGGAGTTCGGCGCCGAGGTGGTCGCCGTCGGTGGCGGTGGCGAGGTGGGTTTCGTCGCCGTATTCGCCGCGGCCGTGCTGGGTGATTTTGCCGTGGGCGATGAGGATGAGGGTGTCGAGGGGGGTGCCGGCCGTGGTGATGGTGGTGCCGGGTTCGTATTCGCGTTGTTCGAAGGCTTCGGCGAGGGCGCTCAATGCTTGTTCGTCGTTGAAGCCGCGGAGGAGTTCGAGTTCGGTGAGTTCGGCGGGGACGACGTGGACGCGGGCGCCGGTGGTGTAGAAGGAGACTTTGCCGTCGCCGAGGGTGTAGGTGAGGCGGCGGTTGACGCGGTAGCTGCCGGCTGGGACGTCGACCCAGGGGAGTTGGGAGAGCAGCCAGCGGGTGGTGATGCCGCGCATCTGCGGCAGGGTCTTGGTGGTCGTGGTCAACGTCCGCGCGGCGGTGACGCTCAGCGAAAGCTGCACGGACGTCGTTTCCCCGGTCACCGTCACGGTGCTCAGCCTTCCCGGCCGAGTTCGGCGGCTTCCAGCACGGCCAGCGCGTCGGGCACCAGCACCGCGGCCGAGTAGTACGCCGACACCAGGTAGGAGATGATGGCCTGTTCGGAGACGCCCATGAACCGCACGTTCAGCCCCGGCTGGTACTCATCCGGCAGTCCGGTCTGGTGCAGCCCGACCACGCCCTGGGCCTGTTCCCCGGTGCGCATCAGCAGGATCGAGCTGGTCCGGGTTTCGGTCACGGGGATCTTGTTGCAGGGCAGGATCGGGACGCCGCGCCAGGCGGGGACGTGGTGGCCGCCGAAGTCCACCGCGTCGGGGTAGACACCGGCCTTGGTGCATTCCCGGCCGAACGCGGCGATGGTCTTGGGGTGGGCCAGGAAGAACCCGGGGTCCTTCCAGACCAGGGCGAGCAGTTCATCCAGGTCGTCGGGGGTGGGTGGGCCGGTGCGGGTGGGGATGCGCTGGGCGAAGTCGGCGTTGTGCAGGAGCCCGAAGTCGGTGTTGTTGATCAGTTCGTGTTCCTGGCGTTCCCGCAGTGCCTCCACGGTCAGCCGTAGCTGCTGCTCGATCTGGTTCATCGGCTGGTTGTAGAGATCCGCCACGCGGGAGTGGATCCGTAGCACGGTCTGGGCGACGGACAGTTCGTATTCGCGGGGTTGGGCGTCGTAGTCGACGAACGTGCCGGGCAGCATCGGTTCGCCGTCGTGGCCGGAGGCGAGGGAGATTTCGGCTTCGCCGTGGTCGTTGCGGGCGGTGGAGCCGACGGCGGTGAACGCGTCCAGGTGGGCCTGCAGGGTCTCCGAACGGGACAGGACGTCTTCGAATATCTGCCGGGGCAGGGACAGGACGGTGCAGGTGGTGACGGCTTTGGCGGTGAATTCCCAGATGCCGTCGTCGCGGATGAGGGCGGTTTCGCCGAAGTAGTCGCCGTCGGCCAGGGTGCCGAGGACGGTTTGGTCGCCGTAGGCGCCGGTGCCGACTTTGGTGATCTTGCCGTGGGCGATGAGGAACACCTGGTCGGCTGGGGAGCCGAATTCGACCAGGGCGTCGCCGGGTTGGTATTCCTGCTGGGCGAAGCGGGAGGCGAGTTCGGTGAGGACTTCTTCGTCGTCGTAGCCGCGTAGTGGGGCGAGTTCGCCGAGTTCGGGTGG
>NZ_JBFBBQ010000203.1:0-1936 GCF_040682775.1 Amycolatopsis sp. NPDC051106
CAACCTCATTCTGAGTCACCGCGTGCTCAAGACCGGACCTTAACCGCACATCGTGCGGCGCCACCAACCCTGACACTGAGACTCATTCCTGGCGCTGGACGCCAGGAATGAGTCATTCACTGCATTCGGTGTGGGGGCCGCGGTGGCGCGGGTGGGGAGCCGGGTCCGGTCCACCGGCGCGGCCGGACGTCTTGAATGAGTCATTCAGGTCTTCGCAGGTCCTGAATGACTCATTCAAGACTCTTCGGCCGAGCGGACGACTCGGGACCGTAGGGGTGCGCGCCTGCTTCACGGCGGCAGTGGTGCCGGCGGCGGAGGTGGTAGCGGCGGTAGAGGTGCGAGCCTGCTTCGCGGCGGCGGCGGCGGCGGCGGCGGCGGCAGCGCCAGCGGCAGCAGCCGTGGTGGCGGCAGGGGCAGTGGCGGCAGCAGTGGTGGCGGTAGCGCGAGCGGCAGGGGCAGCGGGCGGCGGCAGCAGCGGCGGCGGAGGCGAGGCGGCGAGGCGGCGAGGGTCGCGAATGAGTCATTCGCGGCGCCGGATGTCCCGAATGAGTCATTCGCGACACCCAGGCGGCGAGCCGGGGCCGGGTAGGAGAGCCCGGCCCCGGTCCGTGGGTCACCCGATGGTGCGCCGGGCGGTGCCGATGGCGGCCGTTTCGTCGGCCACGGCGGATCGTTCCCCAGTACTGCTGATTTCCGGCATTTCGAGCTCCCCAGTTCACGCCCGTACCGATGTACGGGACTCGCGCGAGGGTAGAAGTACCGTCGTCGGAGTGCCAGCGTTTCGGCGGAATTCGAGGAGTTCAAGCACGACGACGCCAGAACAGGCGGGTCACCGCCGCCGCGACGGCCGCCGGCGCGGATTGGCGGGGCAGGCCGCGTGCTTCGGGTGCGGACTCCGGCATCGCCCGGTATGCGAGGTGCGCGGCGAACCGGGCGAGCCGCGGCGCGGCGAGCGTCGCCAGTTCGGCCGCCCGGCCTTCGGGCAGGCTGAGGATCTCCGGCCGCTCCTCGAGGGCCTTCACGATGAGCGCGGCCGCGCGTTCCGGGCTGCTCGACGGGATGCCGCGGTAGCCGGTCGGCGCGATCATCGGCGTCCGGACCAGGGGCATCCGCACGGACGTGAACGTGACGCCGTCCGAGAGCGTCTCGCGCCCGGCCGTCAGCCCGAACTCCTCCAAAGCCGCCTTCGACGCCAGGTACGCCGAGAAGCGCGGGGTGTCGGTTTGGAGGCCCTGGGTCGTGACGTTGACGACGTGGCCGAACCGGCGCTCGGCCATCGACGGCAGGAACCCGAGGATCAGCCGCACCGGCCCGAAGTAGTTGATGGCCATCGTGCGCTCGTAGTCGTGGAAACGTTCCGTGGACAGCGCGACCGACCGCCGGATCGACCGGCCGGCGTTGTTCACCACCATGTCGACCGCGCCGTGGTCGCCGAGCACGTCCTTGACCAGCGCGTCGACGGCGTCGCCGTCGGTGAGGTCGCAGGGGTACGCCGCCGCCGAGCCGCCGGCCGCGGTGATCTCGTCCCGCACCTCTTCGAGCTCCGAAGCGCGCCGCGCCACGAGGATCACCTTCGCGCCCTTGCGGGCCACGGCGAGCGCCGACGCCCGGCCGATCCCGGACGACGCACCGGTGATCAGCACGGTCCGCCCGGCCAGGCCGTGCCCGTGACGCGCGCGGTCGGGATCGAGGTGAGCCTGCCAGTACCGGTAGAGCGGGGCCGCGTAGTCGCGCAGCTCCGGCAGCTCGATGCCGCTGCCGGACAACGCGGTCGTGGTGCGCGCGGTGTCGAAGACGACGTCCGTGCTCAGGTGCGGCAGCACTTCGAGAGGGATACCCAGCTCTTCGAGGACGGCGGCGCGGGCGGCCCGGCCGCCGGGCACGCGATCGACGCCGTTGGCTGCCGCGTGCGCGAGCCGGGTGCCGGCGCGCCGCA
>NZ_JBFBBQ010000204.1:0-1630 GCF_040682775.1 Amycolatopsis sp. NPDC051106
TCGAACGGTGGGTGGGTGACCAGCCCCCATGCCCCGCGGGCCCGCCGGGGGGGCGCGGCCACCCGCGCCCCCCCCGCCCGGTTCGCTCCAGCGTTCGTAGGCGATCGTCAGCACGAGCGCGCCGAGCTGCGCGGCCACGCGGGACACGGGATCGGGCACCCCGCGGCGTTCGAGGGCTTCGGCCATCGCCGCGGTGAGCCCGAGTCCCTTCAGCGCCTCGCGTTCCCGCAGTTCGGGGTTGGCGGCGATGACCGCCCGCCGCCGGGCGCTGAACTCGCGGCGCTCGGCGGTGAAGGCCGCGCGGCCGACCGCGTCGAGGGCGTGGGCCACGGCTTCGAGCGGGGCGGCGTCGGCCGGCGCGTCGGCGATCCCGGCGGCGAGCAGCCCGGCCATCGTGTCGCCGCCGAAGAGCACCTCGCGCTTGTCCGGGAAGTGCCGGAAGAAGGTGCTCTTCGTTAGGCCGGCGCGTTCGGCGATCCCGATCACGGTGGTGTTTTCGTAGCCCCGCTCCTCGAAGAGCTCGAGCGCGGCGACGACGAGCCGGTCGGAGGCGTGGGGTTGCCAGCGGGCCATGGACCGAGTGTACGGGACTTGGTCCCATCAGCTCGTGTACGGTGATGAGACCAAGTCTCATCACTCTGGAGGTGGCTCATGAGCCGCGCTGTCATCTACGAGAAGTTCGGCGGTCCCGAGGTCCTGGAGCTGCGGGAGGTCCCGGAGCCGCACGCCGGGCCGGGCGAGATCCGCATCCGGGTGGCGGCCGCGGGGCTGAACCCGATGGACGGCGGCCTGGCGGCGAATCCCGAGCTGGCGGCGCGGTTCGGCGTGACGGTGCCGGCCGGGTTCGGCTACGACCTGGCCGGAGTCGTCGACGAGGTCGGCCCCGGCGCCACCGGTTTCACTGTGGGCCAACGCGTCTTCGGTGGCGTGATGGCGCGCGCCGCGGCGGACTTCACGGTGGTGGCCACCCCCGCCGAGACCCTCTGGCCGACGCCCGACGGCATCTCCGACGAGGTGGCGGCCACGCTCCCGGTGGCGGGCATGACGGCGGCCGCCGCCCTGGCGGCGATCGACGTGCGGCCGGGCGACACGGTCCTGATCGGCGGCGCCGCCGGCGGGGTGGGCGTGTTCGCCGTCCAGCTGGCGAGGCTCGCGGGTGCCCGGGTGATCGGCACCGCGGGGGAGGGGACGTTCGACTTCCTGCGTCAGCTCGGTGCGTCACCGATCGCGTACGGCCCCGGCCTGGCGGACCGGGTGCGCTCCTCGGCCCCGACGGCGGCAACCGACTTGTTCGGCACCGAAACGGCGTCGGCGGCGCTCGAGCTCGGCATCCCGCCCGAGCGGATCTCGACGATCGCGGCGGGCCCGAACCCACCCGGCGGAGTGCGCGCGACCGGCGGCGTCGACGCGAGCCCGGACGCGATGAAGGAGATCACCGACGCGATCCTCGCCGGGGACGTCGTCGTGCCGATCGCCGCGACCTTCCCGATCGAGAAGGTCCGCGAGGCGGTGGAGCTGCAGGCGGGTCGCCACGTCCACGGCAAGATCGTGCTGACGCTGTGACGGCTCGGGTTCGAACGCAGTGAATGACTCATTCCTGGCGCCGGACGCCAGGAATGAGTCATTCACT
>NZ_JBFBBQ010000205.1:0-1488 GCF_040682775.1 Amycolatopsis sp. NPDC051106
CTGAGAGCCCTATGTCAAGCGGCCTGTCGGCGGAGGGTGTTGAGCTGGCCGTGTAGGTCGGGGTTGTAGGGCTGGTGGTCGTGCCAGCAGCGCCAGAGGATCCTGGTCCAGGCTTGGGCCAGGATCCTTGCTGCGTGTGGGTGCCGGCATCCGCGTTGGCGGGCTCGGTGATAGGTGTTGTGGGCCCAGGTGTTGGCGCGTGGGGTGTCTTGTGCCCAGTCGATGAGCGCGGCGCGGAGTTGCTTGTTGCAGCCGCGGCGGTAGGCGACGGTGCGGTGTTTGCCGGATTGGCGGGTTGAGGGCGCGACCCCGGCGGCCGCGGCCAGTGCCTGCGCGTCGGGGAAGCGGGCGCGGCAGTCACCGATCTCGGCGAGCAGGGTCGCGGCGCGAACGGTGCCGGCTCGGGGCAAGGACTGGAAGATCGGTCCGTCGGGGTGGGCCAGCAGCGCTTCCTTGATGCGCGTCTCAAGATCGGCTTGCTGGGTGCGGAGGTGGCTGAGCAGGTTCACGAGGGTGAGCACGATGACCTCGCCGGCCTCGGCTGCGGGCCCGGTGGTGCGTCCGGTGACAGCCGCGCGCAGGTGAGCGGTCAGGTCGGCAGCACTCTGGCGGCCGGGGTAGCTGTTGGCCTTGAGCCAGTTCGCCATTCTCGAGGGGGAAAGCCACGCTGCCTTGGTTTCGGACGGGAAACGGCGCAGGAAGGTCAGGCTGATGGGCAGGTCGAGTTGGCTGAACAGGCCGATGGCTCCGGGGAAGTTGTGCTGCAGCACGGCCAGCAGCTGGTTGTGCACCGCGATCCGGTGATTGATCAGGTCATGGCGAGCGCGGACCAGCATTCGCAGCGCGATGGTGTCGTCGCGGTCAGGGCGCACGATGGCCCAGCGGCCGGTGTCGGTGCGCAGGGCATCGGCCAGTACGAAGGCGTCGAACCGGTCGTCCTTGTTGCCGGCGCTGCCGTAGCGGGAGCGCAGTGAGGTGACTTGCCTGGCCGAGATGACCACGACCTGGAAGCCGTCTCGGAGCAGGTGCTCGACCACGGGCCCGTCACCGCGTTCGATCCCGACCCGGGTGATGTCATGCCGGGACAGCAGCGCGGTGATCTTGCTCAGCCCGGCTCGGGTGTGTGCGAGGGTGACTTCCTCGATCCGGTGCCCGGCGGCATCAACGATGCATACCGCGTGGTGGTGCCAGGACCAGTCGATTCCGGCGAACGTGGGCGTAGCCTCCATGGTGTGCTCCTTTCCGTCAGCCCACGGAAATCAGCACTCCGGTCCGGGACGTGACGGTCGGTCGCTCACT
Organism: Amycolatopsis sp. NPDC051106; assembly: GCF_040682775.1. Lineage (NCBI taxonomy): Bacteria > Bacillati > Actinomycetota > Actinomycetes > Pseudonocardiales > Pseudonocardiaceae > Amycolatopsis > Amycolatopsis sp. NPDC051106. Next base: position 1,300 of record NZ_JBFBBQ010000205.1, read on the forward strand.
GAGGCGCTCCAGGCCGGCAGGCCTTGGCGCATAGCCCTATGGCCGATCTGCACGTCCCGGGCCGCCAGGCCCTGCAACTCTCAGCCAGGTCATCCCGGCAGGGTGACGTGGTCAGCTCGGCAGTGACCTGGCAGGCCCGGGGTGCAGACAAGACGTGTACGCCTGTCCTCCCCTAACGTCCACCAGTGA
>NZ_JBFBBQ010000206.1:0-1375 GCF_040682775.1 Amycolatopsis sp. NPDC051106
GGGGTCTATCTCGTGATCGGTGTTTCCGGCGTTGTTGATCAGTAGGTTTCGGCTCCCGGCCAGCGGTCACCGAAAGTGATGACGAAGGCGTTGATCACTGGCTTCCAACGCATCGTCCATCGAGCGCGGCCTGTCCCGGTCGGGTCCAGGCTGCGGGTCACAAGGTACAGGCACTTCATCGCGGCCTGCTCGGTCGGGAAATGCCCGCGTGCGCGAACCGCCCACCGGTAGCGGGCGTTCAGCGACTCGATCGCGTTCGTGGAGCAGATCATCGCCCGTATCTCGACGTCGTAGTCGAGGAACGGCGTGAACTCATTCCAAGCGTTGCGCCATAGGCGAATTACCGCCGCGTGCTTCGCGCCCCATTTCTCTTCGAATTCATCCAAGGCCGCCGCGGCGGCGTCCGGACTGGGAGCGGTGTAGATGGGCTTGATGTCGCGTTTCACCGCCTCCCAGTCCCGCCGGGACACGAGCCGGAAGGTGTTACGGATCAGGTGAACAATGCAGGTCTGAACAACAGTGTGCGGCCACACGTTCGTCACGACGTCGGGTAGGCCTTTGAGGCCGTCGCAGACGAGGAAGAACACGTCCCGGACGCCACGGTTCTTCAGGTCGATCAGCACGCTCATCCAGAACTTAGCGCCCCCGCCGCCGGTGCCCATCAACAGGCCCAGGACGTCCTTGTGTCCGTCGATGGTGACGCCGATGGCGGCGTAGACGGGTCGGTTGGCGACCTGGCCGTCCCGGACCTTGACGTGGATAGCGTCGATGAACACGGCCACATACACCGCGTCCAGCGGGCGGTTGGCCCAGTCCTGCATCTCGGCGACGACCTTGTCGGTGATCCGTGAGATCGTCTCCTTGCTCACCGATGCTCCATAGATCTCGGCGAAATGCGCCGAGATATCCCCGGTCGTCATTCCCTTCGCATACAACGACAGCACGATCTCGTCCACCTCGGCGAGCCGACGCTGCCGCTTGCGCACGATCTGCGGTTCGAACGTGCTCTCCCGGTCCCGCGGCACGTTGATGTCGACCTCGCCGGCGGCGTCGGAGACCACCGTTTTCGGGCGGGTGCCGTTGCGCACGTTCGTCGACTCCCGGTCCGGGTCGGCCTGGTTCTTCTCATGCCCGAGGTGCTCGGTCATCTCCTCGTTGAGGGCGGTTTCCAGCACGTTCTTGGTGAACAGCCTCAGCAGCCCGTCCGGGCCGGTCAACGCCAGCCCCCGGGCCTTCGCCTCGGCCACCATCGCCGCCGCAGCGGCCTGCTCCGGCGACAGCTCCCGCGCCGGCTTGGACTCACGCTTGCGTGGACTCACAAGCTCCGATGTCATCACTCACCGTGCCCATCCCGCCGGACTTCAGCCCGGCGTGT
>NZ_JBFBBQ010000207.1:0-1327 GCF_040682775.1 Amycolatopsis sp. NPDC051106
TGGGCTTGACCCGGTTTGGCGGACACCTCTGATCAGGGGCGGGAGCTCCTGGAAGGGATGTCCCTCATCATGGATCCCATGGCGAAGAAGAAGCCTCGTGCGCGGCAGCGACCTCGGCGGGTGTTCACCACGGAGTTCAAAGCCCAGATCGTCGATCTGGTGCAACGGGGCGAGCGGACGGTGCCGGAGGTGGTCCGGGACTTCGAGCTGACCGACTCGGTGGTCCGGAAGTGGATCGCTCAGGCCGAACGCGACGCCGGGACTCGCACCGACGGGCTGACCAGCGACGAGAAGGCCGAACTCGCCGCGCTGCGGCGGGAGAACAAACGGTTGCAGGAGGACGTGGAGATCCTCCGGCGAGCGACGGCTTTCTTCGCGCAGGAGACCCGGTGAACGTCTACCCGTTCATCGAGGCGGAGAACGCCAGCGGCGCAGGCACCGTCACCCGTGCCTGTGCCCTGCTCAAGGTCTCCCGTGCCGCCTACTACGCCCACCGCAACCCCAGCCCCTCCCCACGAGCCAGCGACGACGCCGCGCTGACCGAGAAAATCATCCTGGTGCACGAGCAGTCCCGCGGCACCTACGGCGCACCGCGGGTGCACGCCGAACTGCGGGCCCAAGGGCATCGGCATTCCCGCAAACGCGTCGCCCGGCTGATGCGTCAGGCCGGACGAGCGGGACGGGCACCGAAGCGATGGCGCACCACCACCGTCGCCGATCCTGCCGCCCCGGCCCGTCCGGACCTGATCACCCGCGACTTCACCTGCCACCCCGAGAACATCAACACGCGGTGGTGCGGGGACATCACCTACATCCCGACCTGGGAGGGCTGGCTGTATCTGGCCACCGTGATCGACCTCGCCTCCCGGCGGGTGGTCGGCTGGGCCACCGCCGATCACCTGCGCACCGACCTGATCGATGCGGCGTTGCGTGATGCGCTCACCCAGCGCCGCCCCGACCCCGGAGTAATCTTCCACTCCGACCGCGGCTGCCAATACACCTCGGCCCAGTTCGCCCGCACCGCCGCCGACGCCGGAGTCCGGCTCTCGGTCGGACGCAAAGGCCAATGCTGGGACAACGCGGTCGCCGAGTCGTTCTTCGCCACCATCAAAACCGAACTGCTCGACCGGCAGCCCTGGCCCACCAAAACCCAGGCCCACCAGGCGATCTTCAACTACATCGAAGGCTGGTACAACACCCGCCGCCGACACTCCAGCCTCAGCTATCTCAGTCCCCACGCCTACGAAACAACAGCCCAGCCGGCTACCACACCTGCGATAGCCTGAGCTAACTCATCAACCCTGTCCGCCCAAACGGGGCAAGCCCA
>NZ_JBFBBQ010000208.1:0-1265 GCF_040682775.1 Amycolatopsis sp. NPDC051106
TGAGCTTGCCCCAAGGTGGCGGACACCGTCAGAGTGGTTGTCATGACCGCTGGAGGTTGTTCAGATGGCCAGTACATTCTCGAGAGAGTTCAAGACGCAGATCGTGGAGTTGTTCCGACAGGGCGGCCGAACGTTCAAAGACATCGCTGAAGAGTTCGATCTCTCCGCAACAACAGTCGCGAACTGGGTGCGGCAGGACGCCAACTCCCGAGGAAAACTATTGCCCGAGGCGAAGCCGGGCAACAGCCCGAAGGATGACAAATCCGAGATTGCCGCGTTGAAGCGTCAGCTGCAACAGAAGGAAGAAGAACTCGAGATCCTGGGAAAAGCATTGGCCTTCTTCGCACGCCGCAAGGACCAGTAGACATCTACGGATGGATACACGCGGAGAAGGCCCGCAACCCGCACCGATCGATCAGCCTGATGTGCCGTGTCCTGGGCGTGTCCCGCTCGGGCTTCTACGACTGGCGGCGCCGGCTCGCCGCACCACCTTCGCCGCGTGCGGCCGAGAAGCATGCTCTGCTCGATCGGATCACCACCCTGCACACGCAGTACGGCGCCTACGGCTCGCCGCGCATCCACCGCGAACTCGTCCGATCGGGCGCGCGGGCCGGGCGGCACCGAGTGGCCCGGCTGATGCGGGACAACAACATCGTCGCTGTCCGCGGGAAACGCAAGGCCAGGCCTCGCGCCGCGCCGCCGGTGCGGCGACCGGAGATCAAGGACCTGGTGCACCGCATCTTCGATCGGCCTCGCCCGAACATGCTGTGGTTCACCGACCTCACCATGATCAAGACCGGCGAAGGCCACCTGCGCGCGGCCGTGATCATGGACGCCCACAGTCGCCGGGTGATCAGCTGGGCCACTGCCGACCACGAAACACCCGACACCGCCTATCGGGCACTCCGCGATGCCATCGCGCTACGGAAACCTCCGCCCCGGTGCATCATTCACAGTGACCGCGGCTATCAATTCACGTCCGAAACCTGGCTCAAAATCGTCTGCGAAGCCCGGATGATGCCGTCCATCGGCCAACGACACAGCGCGCTGGACAATGCCGCCATGGAATCCTGGTTCGGGTCATTCAAGAACGAAGAAATACATCCCTACCCACAACCAAAAACAAACCGAGAAGCACGCCTTATACTGCTGCGGTACATCAACTTCTACAACAACGAGAGATTGCACTCTTCACGTGGCTATCGCAGTCCGGTAGCCTACGAATCAACACACGCCCACCTGTCCGCCTGACCGGGGCAAGCTCA
>NZ_JBFBBQ010000209.1:0-1125 GCF_040682775.1 Amycolatopsis sp. NPDC051106
CGTGCGCGGTAGTCGCGGGCGGGTTGGTGATGAGCGAGCTGACTGATCGCGACCCGGTGCACGCAGGTGTTGAGCTGCCGGTTGCCGCCGCGGTTGAGCCGGTACTGCGCCCGGTTGCCGGACCACACCGGAATCGGGGCGGTGCCCGCGTGCATGGCAAAGGCCGAGGCTGAACGGAACCGGGCGATCCCGGCGGTCTCCCCGACGATCTTCGCCGCGGTCACCACACTGATCCCGACGATCGCCAGCAACGACGGCGCCAGCGCGGTGACCTGCCGGGACAGCTGCTGTTCCAGCCGGGCGATCTGAGCACCGAAAGCGGTGATCTCGGCGGTCAGGTCCAGGGCCAGGTCGCGGCGGACACCAGCGGGCAGAGCGGTCAGCGCGGCGGTGAGCCGGCTCAGGCGGCGGGGCCCGGTCAGTGAGGCTTTGCCCGGGTCGAGGGCGGGGTCGAGGTCGTGCAAATGCCAGCGCAGCTGGTTGATCGCCGCGGTCCGGCGGCCCACGAGGTGTTCACGGCGGTCGGACAACAGCCGCAGCTCGAGGGCGGGCTGGTCGAGGTGGGCGGTGGGCAGGTCGGGTTCGCGCAGGGCGGCGCGGGCGATGGCCAGGGCGTCGATCGGGTCGGATTTGCCGCGGGTGCGGGCCGAGGCGCGGGTTTTGGCCATCAGTTTCGGTGGGACCCACACGACGGTGGCGCCATGCCCGATCAGGGTGCGGACCAGGCGCCCGGCGATGCCGCGGCCGTCTTCGACCGCCCACCGTGGCTGGGGGTGGCAGGTTGCGGCCCAGGTGTGTAGCCGCAGGAGCCCGTCGGGGGTGGCGGGCACGGTGTGCTGGGCGAGTTTGCGGCCGGCCTCATCGACCGCGACGGCGGTGTGACTGGACTTGTGCGGATCGATTCCGATGACCACCATGGACATCGTGCGTGTCCCTTCCCTTGTGACCGGAGACATGTGCGTCGTTCCGGGCTGGGCTGGTCGGACACGCCTCAGTTGAGGTTGATGGCGTTTGCCCACGCTTCTATCAAGTCAGGCCAGCCTGGCCCGGGCCTTGACCACGCGGGACAGTTCATTCACAAGCCGTTACCGGCAACCTCATTCTGAGTCACCGCGTGCTCAAGAC
>NZ_JBFBBQ010000210.1:0-1058 GCF_040682775.1 Amycolatopsis sp. NPDC051106
TGATCCTTCTTCTTGTCTAGGGAAGAAAGCCAAACCAAGGGCTGCGTGATCAGTGTGCAGGACATGCACGAGCAGGACACCACAGGGGCCCCGGCAGGGGACCTGGCGGTGTTCCGGCAGGAACTCCGCCATTGCCTGACCCGGCGTGCTGATGCCATGTTCGAGTTGGCCGACGCGGTGGCGTCCGCCCCGGCACGGGTCGGGTCACTGCCCGGGTTGTCGCTGGAACCGGAGTTCCGACGAGGTCACGGCAGTGTGTATGCCGCGCTGACCCAGGGGCGCATCGACGAACCCCGACTGCGCGGCCTGCTGCTGGGCACGGTGGGTGCGGGCCGGGATGGGCTGGTGTGGTTCGCCGGGGACGTGTCGAACTGGACCCGCCCGGAAGCGGCATGTTCACCGCAGCGGCTGATGGTGCACGACAAGTCCGCCCGGACCCTCACCGGTGCCCCGGTGACCTCGGGGTGGCCGTTCGCGGTGATGGCCGCGCTGGAATGGGGACCGACGTCCTGGACTGCACCGGTGGACCTGGCCCGCCTCGGGCCCGCCGACACCCTGACCTCGGTCACCCTGGCCGCGATCGACCGGGTCCACACCGGTCTCGTCGAGGCAGGCCGGAGTGAGACGCCGGGGTTCGTGTTCGACGCCGAGTACGACCTGATGGCGTTGAGCCACCAGCACAGCGCAGGGGTGCATGTGGTGGGCCGGTTGCGGTCGAACCAGGTCTTTCACGCCGAGCCCCCGCCACCCGCGGCAGGGGCCCGGGGGCGGCGGCGCCGGCACGGCGACAAGATCACGCTCAACAAGCCCGCCACGCTCACCTCGCCTGACCGGGCCGCGACCGTGGATTCGCCGCGTTACGGGCGGGTCACCCTCTCGGCCTGGGACACCCGGCATCGCCGGCTGATCCGCGACGGCTATTGGAAGGATCACGTCGGGCTGTTGCCGATCGTGGCCGGCACGGTGGTCCGGGTGGAGATTCAGCGGCTGCCCGGCGGTGGGGCCCCGGGTGGGCCGATGTGGTTGTGGCATGCGGGGCCCACGGAGCTGGACCTGGT